>JAFEBR010000832.1 GCA_018242565.1 Planctomycetota bacterium
CCGATACGACCATGTACCAAACGCGGCCGCATTAGGATTATCCACGTCACTCCAGTCGTTCGCGACATCGGCAATCAGCGCGGCGTGAACGTCAGACAAACCACAGAGAACTGCAAACGCGAACAAAACAGCCCAAAATCGCTTCATTGCACACTCCAGGGATCGAAAAGTATCAAAACGATGCTCACTCCCAAATGCGGCACTCCTGAGTGCCGCAGCTCAATCCACAATCTGTGCGGCAACAGCACTGCAGATCTGACCCAACGCCGCAACCACGACCAACCGGCAGCCCTGGTCATGGATAGATCACCGGCATGCGGGCACCGTCTCACAGAAAACGAAAAAAGTTCTCACAATTCTCAGAATTGTTGAATGGTTTTCGTCGGGCAGCCTGTCTCAGCGATCCCTGGCAGAAAATCACAAAGATTTTTCGCCGACGCTGGGTGTCACCCTTGCAATGCACGCGACCTTGCGAATAGATTTGATCGTCATCCAAATCCAGCCAGTCAGCGCTCCGAATCATTGAATCGGGAGAGACAGCAGCTTGAAAGCGGACGAATTTCGGGCCCTCCGCGGTACGATAACCATCCTCGTACATCAATTGCAGCGGGGAAACCGCGATGTCATGCAGCAGTTGTTCGAGACCTATTTTTCCCGCCTCGAGGAATTAGGACGCGTCTGTCTGCCTCCGGGTACCCGGCGGGTCGCCGATGAGGGTGACCTGGCCATCGAAGTTCTGACTCGATTTCTGCTGGCCGCCGCCGACGGCAAGCTTCCAGAGATTCGCGGTCGTGAAGATGTCTGGCGACTCTTGTCCAAACGACTCCGGTTTCGCGCGATCAACCAGTCGCGAGACACATCCCGAGAAAAGCAGCAGATTCTGACCGCGTCGGCGGGGTTCTGGTCCGGAAGTGCCGGCACGACCGAAAGTGCGTCCCCGGGCGTTGCCACAGCAACTCCCCTGGAACAGCTCATCCTGGCCGAGGATCTCGAGCGGCTGGCGGAATTGCACGAGCAACTCCTGGGATGTCTCGAGAACCCGACCATGAAACGGATTGCCGAGCTGGTTCTGGAAGGGACTTCTCCCGAAGCCATTGTGCGCGACGTCAAGCTGTCGCGTGCCACCGTCTACCGAAAACTGTCACTCATCAAAGATTGCTGGAGGTCCCTTGCCAAATCCCACGAGTGAATCAAACGGTGCGGCCCGGTTACCCCTCGAACTCCAGGCGGAAAGCTTGTTAGACGAGTTTGAAACCGCCTGGCAGAAGGGCCTGCAGCCCGACTGGAGAACGTACCTGCCCGAGGACCGGGCCCTCTGTCTGCATGTCATTACGGAACTCGTCCGAATCGACTGCGACTACCGCCGGGCGGCGGGCCAACGCCCCACCGTCGCCGATTACCCCGAGGTTCCCCGGGCCCTGCTGAGTCACTGCATCGGCCTGGACCTCGATTCGCACCGTGAGTTCTTCAGCCCGCCAGTCGATGGGTTGCGCCCGTCGTGGCCCGTCGAACCTGGTGCGGCCCACGGCAATACTCAGTCGAACGCGGCCGTTGCTCAGACTTCGGAGGCGGGAGAGGCGTCGGGAACCGAGTCTTTGCTGCCAGCCCGGCTGGGTCGGTACGAAATTCGACGGCAACTGGGTCAAGGAGCCTTCGCCACGGTGTACCTGGCGTGGGATCCGCAACTCAAACGCGAGGTGGTCGTTAAGAAACTGCGGTCAGATCGCGACTGGCCCGCCGCGGAACTGGGACGCTTTTCCGCCGAGGCCCGCACCATTGCCCAGTTGCAGATTCCCGGCGTGGCCGACGTTTACGACGTGTTCGGCGAAGGGGTGGAGTGCTGCGTCGTACAACAGTACATTCCCGGCGAGAATCTCAGGCAATGGATCATGCGACACACGGGGCCGCTGGAATCAGATGAAATCGTTGAGATTCTGATCTCCGTTGCGGAGATCGTGGGGCGCGCCCATCAGCAGCAACTGGTCCACCGCGACCTCAAGCCCGAGAATATTCTGGTGGACGCCGATCGACGCCTGCATGTGCTCGACTTTGGCCTGGCACTGCATATCAGCGAACGAGCCTTGTGGCGCGGGGTCGTGGCGGGAACGCGCGATTACCTGGCTCCCGAACAGGTTCGCGGACTGACTCACAAGATTGATGCCCGCACCGATATCTGGGCCCTCGGCGTGATCATGTATGAGCTGCTCACCGCCCGCAAGCCCTTTCTGGGACGGACCGAAGACGACGTCCTCGACGCCATCAAACAGGACGAGCCCCAACCGGTCCGCCAGATTTCGCCGACTCGTCCGGTGGAACTCGAACGCATCTGCAATAAATGTCTTTCGAAGTTGCCGAGTGGCCGATTCACGACCACCGCTGATCTGGTGGCCGATCTCCAGACCTGGCGCGAAGCCGGAACTCCCACGGCTCAACTCCGCACGGCCCAGGTCGGAGAAAACCCGCGCGGGTCACGGGACACTCTGCCAGCCGCCGGTACGGCACATACGGTCGTCCCCAAGGGGATTCGCGCCTTCGAAGCCGAAGATGCCGGTTTCTTTCTCGACCTGCTTCCGGGCGCCCGGGACCGTGACGGGTTTCCCGAAATTGTTCGTTTCTGGAAATCTCGGCTGGAATCCAGAGATACCGCGACGGCGTTCGCCGTCGGTCTGATCTATGGTCCAAGCGGTTGTGGTAAATCATCGCTGCTCAAAGCGGGCTTGCTGCCGCATTTGTCCAACCAGGTTGTGGGCGTGCGAATTGAAGCCACTCCCGACCAGACTGAGCAGCAACTCTTGACGGCGTTGCGCCGCAGCTTCCCTGATCTCGATCCTAAGCGGGACCTGCCCGAAATCCTGGCTGAAGCCCGACAAGGGAACCTGCTGAAGTCCGATGAGAAACTCCTGTTGGTGATTGATCAGTTTGAACAATGGCTGCATTCGCACCGGGGAGACATGCAGGGCAAATTGCTCGAATCGTTGCGTCATTGCGATGGAGTCCGCGTGCAGGCGCTGTTACTCGTGCGGGATGACTTCTGGAATCCCATCAGTGAACTGTTCGGCGAACTCGACCTGCAATTGCAGGAAGGCTTGAATGCTGGTCGAGTGGGCTTGTTCAGCCAGGCGCACGCCCGCAAAGTCCTGCTCGCTTTCGGGCGAGCTTACGGCTGCCTGTCCTCGGGCGATGGTCTGCTCGAGGCCGAGCAATCTCGATTTGTCGATGCCGCCGTGGCGGAGCTATCCCAGGATTCGAAGGTCGTCGGTGTGCAGTTGGCATTATTCGCCGACATGCTCCGCGACAAGTCCTGGACGAATGCGACCTTGGCGACTATCGGCGGAGCGGAAGGAGTGGGGGTCACGTTTCTGGACGAAACGTTCTATTCCCGCGACGCCGCAGCACGACATCGCGAGGTCGCACCGCTGGCCCGCCGCCTGCTCGCTGAATTGCTGCCCGAATCGGGGACCGAATTGAAAGGACACCGCCGCACGCAGGCCGAACTGGCCCAGGCCGTCGAACTGAATGTCGATTCACCCGAGTTCCACCGGTTGTTGCACATTCTCGACCGGGACTTGCGGCTGATTTCCCCGACTGATGCCTCGGTGGATCGCGATCCCGTGGGTGGCCCCCTTAACACATCCGGAGCAATCACGCCGAAGTATTACCAGCTCACACATGACTATCTGGTCGGCCCCCTGCGACAATGGCTGACGCAGAAACAACGTGAAACGGCCCGGGGGCGGGCTGAGATCCTGTTGGCTGAACAAGCACGACTCTGGCATGGACAACGGCAGAACCGGCAACTGTTGTCGATGCGGGAGTTCATCGCGGCGGCGAGCCTCGTACCGCGCCGCCAGCGCACCCCCGATCAGAACGAGTTACTGCGAGAATCTCTGCGACATCACGCCACCCGTTTCGTGGTCGCCTGTGTGCTGCTGGTCGGATTCGGACTGTTGATCGGACGTTTCCTGTCCCTGGAAGACGCGGCCAGTCGAGCACGCCGGGTGAATTCCGCCATCGATGATCTGACCGCCGCGCGGGGAATTGTTGCCCCCTCGGCTTTGCGAGTTCTGCGCACCTTCCCCGATGAAGTGGTGCTTCCCGAATTACAGCGTCGGTATGGCGTAGCCAATCCCATTGAAAAAAACCTCCTCGCCTATGGAATGGCCCAATGCGGCGAGGTAGACGTGTCCTTTCTTTGCGCCGAGATTCCCACCTGCCGGGCCCACGAAGCCGAGAATCTCATTCAAGCCCTCTCTCGCGATCGCGAAAAATCGCTGGCGCTACTCAACCAGCGCGCCGACCGGGCCGATGACGTGCGCAACTGGCGTCACAAGGCCCGGTTGGGGTACGTGGCGATGCGTCTGGGGGATTTTCGAATCGCCACCGATATGACGCGGATCGCCAGTCGGCCTGATCCAACACAACGTACCGAATGGATTCTCGAAACAGCCGCATGGCACGGGATGACCGCACCGGCGCTGTCGGCGGCGATCGAATCGGATAATGCAGATCTGATCAGCGCCGTCTGCCTGGCGTTGGGTGAAATGTCAGCCGAGGCCGTCGAAGACCTGGAATCTTCAGACCGCGAACAAGCCCTGTCCTTGATGGAAAAACAGGAAGCCGCGACTCCGGATTTTCCAGTGGTCAGTGCGACCGATTGGGCCAGGCACAAATGGAGCACGATCTTGAGTCTCGAATTGAAAGCGGTTCCCCACGTCGAATCCAAAGAATGGTTCGTCAACGAAGCAGGAATCCGCATGGTCAAGATTCCCCGTGGGTCCTATACTCGCGCCGACCCCGCCACGCAACATGAACAACTCGTAGTGCTCTCGCGCCCGTTCTTTCTGGCGGATCGCGAAACCACCGTACGCCAGTACCAGGAGTTCGTGAACGATGAGCAATACGTCCGCAACACATCTCCATTATCCTGGCCACGACCGAGTCTGAAACTTAACGTTACCGCGGACCATCCCGTGCAAGCTGCGAACTGGTACGACGCACTGAGTTTCTGCAACTGGCTCAGCTACAAAGCCGGCCGCCGACCGTACTATCTTCCCAAAGAAAACAACTATTGGGATGTTATTCCCGGTTCCAATGGTTATCGCGTGCCGACAGAGGCTCAATGGGAATGGGCCTGTCGCGCGGGTACCGATTCCAAGTACTCATTTGGGGATGACCCCAAAAAACTGCCCAATTTCGGTGTTTTCAAAACCACGCAATCCGAAGCGACGGCCAGCAAACTGCCCAATGGTTGGGGATTATTCGACATGCATGGCAATGTTCATGAATGGTGCTGGGATGCACACATGCCGTATAGCATCGAAGATGTTGTGACTGACCCGGTCGGGATCCATCCGTTCACGACGCATCGCGTCTGCAAGGGGGGAGAATGGAGACTGGAATCGGATCATTGCGAGTCGGGCCACCGCATTTGGGTGGAGCCCATTGCCCGAAACCACGGCATCGGTTTCCGCGTCGCCCTCGATTGTGAGGAATGAACCCGTCTACGTCGGCAAATTCACGTCAGAGCAGGATGTTTGCAAAGCCGTTACGAGATCTGGTCCATGATTCCGCTGCGGTTCTGGTGACTTCATTTGCGGACAATGCGACGGGATTCTGGATGGCCGAATGCGATTGGCGACGTTGACAGGTTTGCTCTCCTACGTCCGGGGCGCTGGGCCTTGCCTTCGCGGCGGAATGGCACCGACGATGTGCGTGGGATCGGCGGAGCGATCCACGACTTTCCAACACCATCAGGCAGATCGCCAGCGGCCGGGCGAAGTCGGTGTGATCTTTCCCAGTGGACACGAACTTATGCGCTTCGCACCACGGACGGTTTGATACGCGCCCCCGCCCCCAGTTGCCCCAGTCGCCGATAACCCAAACGCCGTCGGCGCCTGCAGCGCAGCCCCGGGTGGCTGATCTGTTGTCGGCGAACCGGGGAAATGCCCTCCGTTGGGGACGGCAATCCGGTCAGGATTGTGCAGCACACGGCATTCCCGCAGTGTGCCCCGGGCCTCGAAGTCCCTATCGCCACCGCCATCCACGACGTCGAATGGCAGATCCGACGTCGATCGCAGCTCCCAAAGTTGTTGATCGCTCCGCGATCTTACACCTCCCCCGACCGTCGGCATTTCCACAGTGCTGCTGTGAAATCGCCCGGCGTTGGATAGGCGGAGCGATCCACGACTTTCGCCCCCGACACCAGCAATTTACACTTTTTTACAACTCGTATTGACATTTTTGTAATTATTTACAAAAATACATATAGAGGGACATGGAATCTCCAAAATGGCCGGCTGGGCGACACGCGGGGGCAACATTCGGAAGCGGCTGCCGGACACGGCGGTGCGGAACCTGCGCGATGTGGTGCAGGCGGGCAACGGGAACATCGAGCCAAAACATGGCAGCCAGCGGAATGGGATCCAGTGGGCTCGGAATATTCCCGCAGGGGATCAAGACGCAAGGGGTGTGAACATGAGCAGCGGAAGTCGGCGCGAAATGACTACCGAAACACGGCGGCGGCGGTGCCCGCACAGCGGGCCTTGGGCGACGATGGCTGGGGCGATTCTTCCGTATCTGGCAGGCCAATTCGTGGCCTTGGGCCATGGGGGCTCGCGAAAAGGGGCCGCAGGGGCGCACGGTTGGCCCGGTTGCGAAATCTCTGCGGTTTTTCCAACCGCGCGCGGTCCGATGCCACTCCACACGGTTGGCTCAGAACCGCACCATTGGAGATTCCCGGGAGCGACTACGCATCGCGTCGGCCAGGCAAACGGCTCACAATTGCAAGCTGCTCCAAAGTTGTTGATCGCTCCGCGATCTGACACCTCCGCCGACCGCCCGCATTTCCACATTGTATGCTGTGAAATCGTTCGGCGTGGGATCGACGGAGCGATCCACGACTTTCAAAAATTTTGGAATCTTTGAGAAAACGTGGGAAAAACACGGACGAAGAACAAGACGCCACAAAGATCGGTCCATGTCCACAGCCCGCGTTGTCCTGCCAGACGGGACGACGCCACGGAACCGTTTTCGTGTCATTCGAGTATTTCGTGGTTTCCCTTTTCTGGCCACGACCGCCCCCGTCATCCACGACCGCAGGTATGCACCACAGATCGGTCCGTGGGTGGTTCCTGGGACCAGTTCAGTGCTCGGACTGAAGGTCGTGGGGGAATAATGGAGGGGCCGATTGAGGCTCAGGCGTAGGATCGGCGGAGCGATCCACGACTTTGGACAACCAGGCTATTTTTTGTCTCCCAGAATCGCCCGTTCGTCAAACACGGCGTGATTGATGACCGCGCGGGTTTCCGACGTGTAGATCACATGGATCTTGCCATCCTTCGTCTGGATGGCGAACGGATACGCGGCGGTGTCCCCGGGCTTGTTTACGATGTTCTTCTGGTACGGATATGTTTTGTCGTTGTCGGTCGAAATCGCCACCGTCAACGGCATGCGGTCGTCGTTGCTGTCGTTGAACACCAGCAGCAAATGGCCGTTCTGCAGGCGGATGAAATCGGCCGCCGCGTTGGGATTGCGGAACGGCGAATCGATCCCGGCACTCCAGGTCTTGCCGCCGTCGCGTGACTCGCTGCGGACCAGTCTGCCATCTTCCTTGCCGTCGTAGCCCCCGCCCCGGCGGGAATACGCCACCAGATATTCGTCGGTGATCTGCACGACCGCAGGCTGCAGATTGCCGATCCGCGATTTCACGCGGTTAGTTTCCGTCCATTCCCCCGTCTTAGCATCGCGGCGGAAGAAGAGCGAAGTCGTATCGGCCCCGACAAACTCGCGATCGGCCCCCGTTTCGTTGTAAATCGGCAACAGGTAATCGCCATTCTTCAAGACAATGGGAGCCGACCGCACCATCATCCCCTTCTCGAACGACAGCATTTCGGAATCAGACCAGGTCTGGGCCCCGTCGCGCGAGATTTTGAACTTCGTGCGCGAATCGGACCACGTTTCGCCATAGCGGGTCAAATAGAACAGCCAGACAATTCCATCCGGCGCCTGCCAGACGACGGCGTTGCCATCCGTGCGAAAGGGCGTGTCGGCAATGACGACCGGCTTCGTCCAGCCCGGTTTGCCCTTGACCTGCCGCATGCCGTACACGGCCGTATCAGGCGAGTATTCTCCCGAACCGCCGTAATAGGCGATGTACAAATCGCCGTTGGCGAGTTCCGTGATCGAGGCGGGATGCTTGTACTTCGACAAAATCTCCGGACCGATGACGCGTTCGATTGGAATGTCATCCGCCGCCAGCCGCGCGGGCAGACCGGCCGAGAAGGCCACACCACAGACAATTCCCCAGATCCAAGATCTCATGCCACTCTCTCCCATCAGAACTTCCGGCCGCTCGAATAACCTGCTGACATAGGCGAAGCGAACGCCCCGCGCGGGCCCCAGTCTACCGAGTGCCTCCGCGGGAATAAATCGTGCCCCCTGCCCCAGCCCGGCTCAGCGACAAGTCATGGCTAGCCTCCGAGAATTCGACCGATGTGATTCCCACGGTCACCAACCCGACCGAAAAGCCCCGGGCACACGCCGCCAGGCCGGCTTACCGCCCGTACATCGGCAGATACCGGTAATAGACCTCGAGGGTCATCACGCTCAGACAGGTTTCGTACAGCCGGCCGCCGGCCCCGGCATGATCCCCCGCGGGAGACCAACTCCCCGCTGAAGGTCCTTCCTGGATCTGGGTGGCGACGAGCCGATCGCGCTGTTTCTGGTTCCAGGCCTGCCAGCGTTCGCCTCCCCAGTGGTGCAGCACCTGCGTGGCATAATAGTTGTAGTAGACATTGTTCGGGACGGGACCGATCTCGCTGAGGTAGCCGACTCCCTTGTCGAGCGCCGGCAAATCGGGGGTCCAACCCAGGTACATCCGGCACAAAAGACCGATCGCCGTGATCGCCGGCGTTCCGGCCGGCCCCCCGGGCGTATACGCATACTGCGATCCCCCGGCGACCGAGACGCTGTCCAGGAATTTCTGGACTTTCTGGATGGTCTCATCAGGGACTTTCAGGCCTGCGGCTTTGGCGCTCTTCAGCGCCATGACCTGCCAGCCGGTGACCGTGGTATCGCCTGGGTCGCCCGGGTTATACCGCCACCCGCCCCCCGATTTTTCCTGGGCGTGGACAATGAAATCAACCGCCTGCTGAGCCGTGCCGCGTAAACTGCCGTCTTTGCTCATTGCCAGAGCTTCGCACAACGCCAAGGTACAGATCCCCTGCACGTACATGCCTTCGTTGCTCACGACTTTGCCCCGCAGGTCGGCTCCGTCTTTACCCCGCTTGGCCTGCTCGAGCAGATAACTGATGCCACGATTGACGGTTTTACGGTATTCGTTGGGCCCCTTGCCCGGCTTATGCGTGTGCCCGGCCCCCAGGAAGGTGAGCAACGCCAGTCCGGTGGCACCGGTGGGGCAATCGAGTTGCCCCGGACTGTCGGGACCATGCTGAAAACTCCAACTGCCGTTTTTCGCCTGGTGCTCGGCGAGCCATTTCAATCCCAGCTTGACGGCTCGCTCGCTGGCCTCGTTGCCCCCCTGGGCACCGAACGATTTGCCTTTCGCTCCCAGTCCCCGGCCGACGTAGTCGTTCTTGAACTGCAGCACCGGCGCGGGCTGTTTGAGCAAATCCGACGCGACCGTCTGCGGACGGTCCTGCACCTGAATCGGTTCGGTTGGTGCGACCGAGGGCAACGGATCGAGGGCCTTGAGGTTGCTGTTGTCCCCCTCGGCCGTGCCGCCACTCTCACCCTTGAATAACGAGACCTGCTCGATGGGGCCTTCGATGGGATTTCGATCGAGGTCGACGCCATCACCCGTTTCAATCGTGACGAATTCGAAGGTGTGGCCCGTCGTGTGCAAGACGATCGTCCCCAGAATGGCGAGCAATAGCACGTGAGTCAGCAGACTGGCGGTCATGCCGAGCAAGGCATGCCGGCGTTGCCGGTCTTGCCAGAGGTCATTCCAGGCAGCCTGGGCGCGCGTGATCAGCCGGCGGAGGGGACCGGCTCCAGGTGTCACCCGGCGGGCGCGACGCCGGGCGATCGATTCACTGAATTCAGCCGCCGCGGGATCGAACGCCTCTTCCGGCCCCGGCGGCAGGATTGTGTCGGACATACGGGTATTTTATCGAAATCGACAGGTCCGCGGAACTCCCTGCTTATCCGGACCGGCACCACGGCACACCGGGCACGGGTCAGCAGGCACTGATTCCGATCGACAAACCGATAAGCCCCAGCCGAGCACCGGGGGTCCGCACGAGCCGAGGCTAGACCCGCAGCATCACACCCTGCTTTTCAAAATGCCTCAAAAAGAGCCAATTGATGAAGAAGAACACCAGCACACCGGCCCACATGTACCAGTCGGGCGAATCCTTCGGAATAAACCGCTCCAAGGCGGTGCCAACCATATCGTGGATGATATAAGCCAGCAGAGCATTCGTGCCAAACGTCTGGAAGAACCCCAGTTTCAGCCCCCAGATATCGCAAGCCACGTAAAACAGGACGTAGACGAACAGAGAAAACCCCGCGGAAAACGTCAGGTACGACAGAGCCCCGGCCCGCTGGCTCATCATCCAGTAATTCCACTTGCGGAAATCGGCACCCGGAGGGGGCACAAACGGAGGTTCGGCCAGAAACGAGGAAACCTGACCCTCCTTCACCTTGGCTTTGACGGCCGCGGTCTCCGGGACCACGGGATGGGTCGCCAGTTTCTGTCCGCGCAACTCGGCCACCTGATTTTCCGGTACATCATAAAATCGGGTGCCACACGAAAGCCCGTAGCCCAGCAGCATGATCACGACCGACCAGCCCAGCATGCCCCCCAAATTGGGGCGCCCCCGGGCCGAGGCCACCGCATCACAGGCAAACGTGCCAATGGTCGCGGGTATCGTCCAGGTCAGAAAGCCCAACGGACCACCGTCGATGCCATTGGCGCCGGTATTTACCCATTCGAAATTGAACCAATACGACAAGCCGACATGCGCCAGCCCAGATCCGACCATCCACAGCAAACGGACGAACGTCGAACTGCGGATCACCGGGAGCAGCCACAGTCCAGTCACGGCGATATGCATGAGCGTCGCGAACCAGTGCCGTTTTAAGGGTTCGCCAAAGATCTCGACCAGACTCATCTGCGTCAGCTTTTCCCAGGTCGCGGCCCGTGGCGGCACCTGATAAATGATCACCGCCACCAGCACCAATCCCAGCATCCGCCGCACGACACGACCATACGCCGACGCGAGGCCCTGCAACTGGGCCCGACGGCCGAACGTCAGGCGAAACGCGAATCCCACCGCGAACAGAAACTGCGGCATGATCGTGTCGGCGTAGCTGTTGTAGTCGTGCCAGTGCTTCAGGATTCTGGGACAGGCATCGAACGCGCCAATGAAATTGACGAGCAACATGCCCACGACCGTATAGCCGCGGAACTGATCGAGAGACAGAATCCGGTTGCTCTGTGCCGGTTGAGTCGTGGCAGCAGGAGAAGTGGACATAGGGCAGTCAGACTCGGTGAAAACCAGTGTGCGAACAGGCCACGAACAACGGCGCTGCGGCCAACGAATGGAACAGACAGAACGCCCGCCAACCCCTCACGCAGCCGACCGCTTACCCAGCAAGTGGGCATGCATGGCCGCCGCGGCCCGGTCGGCATCCCCCGAGGCAATGGCGTCCACGAGGATCCGATGGTTCTGGGCGAGCTTGCTGAAACCGGTGATGCGTTCGTTCAAGGCAATCCGCCGACGGACGACTTCCAGCAGGTGGCTGCGGGCCAGGCACTCGATCAGGCGCGGGCTGCGGCTGAGGCGGGCGATTTCCACGTGAAGTTCGACGTCAATGGCATCGGCATCCTGCCAGCGCTGCTCGGCGACCAGTTGTTCCATGCGGGTGATGATCTTGCGCAAGCCGTCGATGTCGTCTTTCCCCGCCCGGCGGGCCGCCAGGCGAGCGGCTTCGGTTTCCAGAGCGCGGCGGACGTTTAGTAGATCGTCGAGGCCGTCTTCACTCCAGTCACAGACGGAATAGCCCTGACTGGGCTCGTGCACCAGCAGTCCCTCAAAAGCCAACTGACGCAGGGCGTTGATGACAGGTCCATTGCTGGTCCCCTCGGCGAGGGCAATGGCATGCTGACTGAGATGCGTACCGGGGTCGAGCTTGCCATCCAAAATCTGGCGGCGCAACGATTCGTAAACACGAGCCGACTCATCACCGTTTCGCCGCGCACCAGTTTTGGAACTGGCCCGCACGGATGGCGCAGCCTGGTTGGTTCGGGATCGTGGCGCCATAGAGTGAAAATCCTGAGAAGCCCGAGAATTTGGTTGACAACGCAATCGATGGAGTATAGCATTCG
>JAFEBR010000833.1 GCA_018242565.1 Planctomycetota bacterium
AATGCGGGTGAATGGACCACGGTCCCCTCGCTGCAGGAGGATTCTGAAGGGGAGCTGGAACTGGGTTCGATTCCCGCGCCCGATCCGACGCAGACCGAAGATTCGCCCGAATTTGAGGGAAGCGAACCGGGAGAGTTCAACTCCGGAGAGGAACCTTTTGGTGAACCGGAAGAGCCGGATGACAGTAATGCATTGTTTGGCGCTGCCTACGAAAACGTCGTCTTCCGCGACAGTGCCCAGGACGGGCAGGCAGGCGACACCGTAGATGATGGCAAATTCGCGCTCGATACCGATCTCGACCTGATCTCGCAGCCTCTCGAATCGCGACTGCGGTTCCTGGTGACGTTATCGCAAGCCTGGGGCAGCGTGGCAGACTGGTTGACCGGCGGGAACGGAACCGGGCAGATTACAGCCCGGACGGCCGAAACGTATGTGCCGTCGCCCGACCAACTCGAAGCCCTGCGTCATTGGGAAAAGCGCAACGACTCATGGCTGAGCGATCTGGGCGTCCTGATGGACGAACTGGCCAATTGGGAACCGCTCGAACCCGAGGGAGATCCCGATTCGCTGGTGGAATTCGACCGCCAGTCGCATGTGAAATTCGGCCTGTTGAACTCGGTCATTTCCGCCGGGGTCGCGCTGAGCGACACCTCGCGGGTCATGAAATCACTGCCGACGGTCGCCCCGGCCTCGGGACGTCGGCCCGATGTCGATGAGTTGTCGCTGCTGGTGATGCGACACATCGCCCGCCGCGACGCAACCGCTGTCAAGAATGCCTTGCCCACGCTGCTCAAACATCTGACCCGCCGACCGCTGCTCTACGTGCCGATTGATCGTGGTGGACGTCCGCGCGACATCATGGCCTCGCGCAACCTGCAGTCGCTGATCCGCATGTTGCTCAACCGACTGCCGCAACTGGGGCTGTTTCGTGAAGCCTTCCAGGTCTTGCGCACCGCCTACGTCATGGAGCGGACCTCGCCCCCGAACGGCATGTCGATCACGGAATTCGACCGCCTGCTGGAGGCGGCCCTGCACTCGACATTGACCACGATCGTGTCAGGCACCGATGCCCACGGTCAGCCGCTGTCCGATGACACAATTCTCACCGTAACGGCCCGCCTGCTCGAAGCGTACATGCAACTCTGGCTCAAACACAGCGCGACGATGCGACTCAGTAGTATCGAAGTGCTGAAAGACCAGGCCATGTGGCGCAAAGTGAAATCGTTCGTCAAGAAATATGGCAGCGATCTGTTCCACCCCCGCATGCTGTCGATGGGCAACTTGCGCGGCATCGTCCAACGGGGAGCCGAGTCCTACCTCGATTACCTTTCGGAAAACGAAGACCCGCTGCATCCGGTCAAGCTCCTTGAAGATCTCGACCGGACGATCTCTCGGGGCGAAGCGGCCTACATCCTGGAAACGATCCTCCGCTGCATCATCGAGAAGTTTGATCGGTTTCTGGAATACAACACGACGACCACCCACTCCGATTATGGCGAGCAGTTGCACAGCCTGCTCGACTTTCTGCGCCATGAGGCCGATTACGAACGGCAGGCCTGGAATATCGCGCCGATGGAACTCGCGCATGAGATCATCTCGCGACAGGGGCGGATTTCCGCAGCGGACCGTTGGCGCGATGACCTCGAAGCCAAGACGGCCCCGCTCGCCAAGCAGCACCTCGCCAAGCTGAAACGGCTGGAAAAGAAATACGGCATGCGTTTGCCGGGCGTTTCGGACCGACTCTCGGAACGATTCGTGAAACCGCTGGCCCTCGATCGAATCCTCGCCCGGGTCAAACCGGCACTGCGCGATTCGCGAGCCGGAAACCCCTCGCCAGATTTCGACCAACTGCAGATCGAGACCGAAGAGTACCTCTCGACCACCATGGGTTCCGCCCTCGAGCTGTTACCCTGGCTGCAGACTCTGGAAGAAGAAGTGCAGGACGCTGAAGCAGCGACCATGCAATCCGCCGAGACCCTGTTGCTGACGGGACAAGCCCCCAAGTCGATGGTCATCGATATTGCCGATCTCGAACGGCAACTGAATGATCTGGACAAACCCCTGCAAGACGATTGAGGAGGGAGTCGCATGACGTACTACCAGTTGCCCCTGTGCCTGGTGGCGATCGCGATGTCGGTCTGGATGGCCGGTTGCGGAAGCACCGAACAGTCGTCTCCGGAACCGGCACCGATTTCGCAGGCCGCGAAAATGCCTGACCCGGGCGAAGATGCCCAGGCCGCCGCGCAGTCACTGATTGCCGGCTTGAACAAAGGCCATCCAGAAGCGTTCTGGGAGTTTCTGCCTGCCGACTTTCAGGACGACCTCAACGGGCTGATCCATGACTTCGCCCAGCGAATGGACCGCGAGATCTGGCTGAAAGCCGTCGGTGTTTTCAGAAAGCTGGCCGAGGTCCTCAAATCTCAAAAGCAGTTTTTAGCCGGCGGCAGTGACCTCGGGCAGTCGCGCGCGATCGGTCGCCCCAAAGGCACCGGCACCGACGCCGCTCCGACCGCCGACTGGGCCCGGCTGTCAGACATGCTCGAAACCGTCATCAACAGCGACCTCGCCAGCCTCGACCGACTGCAGACGGCCGACGGAGGGGCCCTGTTAACGACGGCCGGCGGCAAAGTGATCGAACAGTTGCGCGCCCTGTCGCGACTGTCACCCAGCGACGATTTCGGTTTCAATCTCGAACAGCTTTCTGAATTGAAAGTGGCCGTCGTCAGTTCGACCAAAGAAACCGCCAACCTGAAATTTGAAGCGCCCGGCGAACCCGGGCTGATAGTCAAATTTGCCTTGCATCGCGGCAAGTGGATTCCCGAAGCCCTCGAAAACGAGTGGCAGCACCACATGGGCAACACCCGGGCCTGGATAGCCGCCACGTTAAATCCTGAAGCCCTGTCGCAACAGAAACCGAAGCTGCTGGCGGCCCTGAGCGCGGCCGAGTCGGCACTCGACAAGATGGCCGCTGCGAAGACTCCCCAGGACTTTGCAAAAGCCGGTCAGCAGGCATCGGTGTTATTGATTACGCTGTTTGCCACGTTGAACAACGCACCTGACAGTGAACCGAATGCCGCGGCGACTCCGGCCGCACCGGTCTCATCGCGAGAAATCGTCACCGTCGTCGTCGAAGGAAAACTCGATGACGACGCTCAGGACGCACTGCGCGAGCAGATCAAGGCGGTGACCGACGACCCCGCCCGTGCCATCGCAGAAATCACCGGCGACGACGAAACCTCGATTTACAAGGTCGGCCCCGTTTCTGACGTCGAGGCCTTCAGCAAGCGATTGAAATTCTTGTCGATCACCCGGATCAACACCACCGGCCGTGTGATCAACACGCAGCCGGTGAAGTAACCTGCAGCGGGTGAAACCCGCCGCGATGCCGGGCACCTGAACAAGAATTCCTGCTCAGCGTATTGCCCGGCAAGACTCCGTGTCACAAAGAGAGAGGACTCGGAGTGTGCGACCGGTCCTCAACGATTAACCACTTACCACCCACGGAAGTCTATTCATCTTCTTCTTTGTGGTGGACTGCCGCCGCCACGATCTTCGCCTGTTCGTGGGCCGGTACGGCCTCGTAATGGCTGAATTCCATCGTGAACGAACCGCGTCCCCCGGTCATGCTCGACAGATTCCGAGCATAAGTCGACACTTCCGAGAGCGGAACTTTCGCCACAATCAGCTGGAAGCCCCCCGGAGCCGAGTCCATGCCTTCCACTCGTCCCCGGCGACCGTTGAGGTCACTGCTGATATCCCCCAGTTTGTCTCCCGGAACGGTGATCTCCACTTTCATGATCGGCTCGAGCAACACGGGCTTGGCCAGCGCGAATTCCTGCTTGAAACAGTGGCTGCCGGCAGTTCGGAAGGCGTTTTCGTTACTGTCCACGGGGTGATCCTTCCCGAAGAACAGTTCCACACACACATCCTGGACATGAAACCCGGCCACAACCCCTTTCTCGATCCGCTCCAGGATCCCCTTCTCCACCGCCGGAATGAACTGGTTCGGAACGGAACCGCCTGACACCCGATCGACAAACACGTAATTGAATTCCGGGTGGTAGTGGTATCGCCGCAGGTTCTCAAACCGGTCTTTCGTGCAGTACTCTTCGATGTTCAATCCCTGCGGCAAATGCGACACGCGCAGATGCACTTCGCCGAACTGGCCGGCCCCGCCCGACTGCTTCTTGTGACGGTACATGCCTTCATGGGCTCCCGCGACCGTCTCGCGGTACGGAATCTTGGGGGGATGCGTCAGCACATCGACCTTATCGCGCCGGTGCAACCGCTCTTCGATGATCTTCAAATGCAGGTCGCTCATCCCGCGCATCACCATTTCGTGGGTCTGCGCTTCCCGTTCGGTGTGGAAAGTCTGATCTTCCTCGGCGATCTTGTGCAGGGCTCCCGAAATCTTGGTCTGGTCGTTGCGGCTCTTGGGTTCGACCGCCAACCCGATCATGGGCGTCGGGAAATTGAGCGGCGGCAAGGTCAACACCCCCGCCTTACCGTCGGTCAACGTGTCGCCGACCTGCAGATCCTCCATCTTGATCAGTGCCACGATATCACCCGCCGAGGCCCGCTCGATCGGCAGGGTCTGCCCCCCCTGTACTCGAAACAGGTTGGTAATCTTGAGCGACTTGCCCGAACGGGCCGACAGCACCGTCGATTCCTTGGCCAGCTTGCCCGAGAAAATGCGGATGTAAGACATCCGCGACACGAACGGATCGATGCGAGTTTTAAACACCTGTGCCACCAGCGGCGCGTCTTCCGATTCCACCAACGGCAGTTCTTCACCGGCCGCGTTACGCACCTTGTGCGGAATGTCGGCGGCGGTCAGCCCATCTTCGGCGACCGCTGCCATGAACTCGGGCACGCCCACCCCGCTACGGGCTGACAGACAGAAAATCGGAATCAGCGTTCCCAGTGCGATGGCGTGCTCAATTCCGTGGGCGATTTCCTCATCGGTGAACGTATCGCCTTCGAGATACCGGGCCATCAGATTTTCATCGGCGTCCACAATCGCATCCATCAACGATTGTGTCACTTCCGCCGGATGAATCGGCATTCCTGCCGGAGGACTGTCAGGCACATGCAGCGTGCTCGTCACCCCAGTAAACGACGTCCCCAAACCATTGGGAACATTCATCAGGACGCATTTTTTTCCAAACGTTTCCTGGATCGATGCAATCAATTCCGGAAAGCGAATGTTCTCGAGATCCAGTTTATTGATGACGACAATGCGTCCCAGATGCTCTTCGCCAGCCAGCGTGAAGACCTTGCGGGTGTTGACTTCGATGCCCGCCACCGCGGAAATGACAATCACTGCCGTCTCGACGCCGCGCAAAGCGCCAATTGTCTGGCCGATGAAATCTGGGTAGCCCGGGGTGTCAACGACTGTGAATGCACAACCGGCAAAAGTGAAATAGCCGAAGCTCGAAGAGATCGTGTATTTGTGCTGCTTCTCTTCGTCGTCGAAGTCGAGCACGCTCGAACCATCGTCCACCGACCCGGGACGGGACACCGCCCCCGCCTTGAACAGCATCAGATCGGCCAGGGTCGTCTTGCCGACGGCACCGTGGCCGACAAGGGCAATGTTGCGAACATCCTCAACGTGAGTCCTGGCATTCATAGGTCACCGTCTCCCTGAACAAGAGTGGATGATTGTCAATGCACGACACCACACGCGACGAGTCAGATCGAGTTCGATCTGGTTCCATCCTACGGCGCGGCCCACTCTTTGACCAGCAAGCGGCCAGAAGATTCCCGAGCCGCGAGTGCGCAGTGATGCGCTGTGCCAAACGACATCCCCGCGACCGCAGATGCTGGCCTCAGCCGCGCGCTGTCGGATGAAATCATAAACACGCGAGCACGCCCCTCGTCATAAAACACGGGGCGTGCTCGAGCGTGTGCCGGTGCTGGCTGGCGGTTTACCGACGCAGCAGTTTCTTCAATCCGCCTTTGACCTCTTCTTCGGCCTTTTTCAGGTCCACCGGCTTCGAAGTATCACCCGTCTGCTTGATCAGGTTCAGGGGATTCCCGACGGCCTTTTCCAGATCTGCCAGATTGCCGCCGCCAATCTCGTTCATCAATTCCTGAACCTGCTTCTCGTTCAGGTTGAGCTGCGCCGAGAGAGCCTGCGATTTCTGTTTGAAGAGATCTTTGAGTTTTCCCGACTGCCTGGCGACCTGGTCATTCAAGCGTGACTCCAGTTGATCACGTCCCTGGTCGACCTGATGCGTCATTGCGGTCTTCAAGCCCCCCGCCACGTGATGGCCGATCTCGGAATGCAGTTTCACGCGCGGACGCAACAGCGTGCCGCTCAGGTCCACATCCCCTTCAACCGTGCGAATCGCCGTGAACACATCCTTCAGCACTTCCACCACCTGCGCTGGAACTTTCTTGGCCAGGTGGTCGAGATGTGGAGACAAAGTCGCCGGTTGTTCGTCGAAATGCAACTTTCCCGTCAGATTGTCGCCGATCAGCTTCAACTGGATCGTGCAGGTCAACCGCTCGGCCGTCACCGCCACCGCAAACGATTTTTCATCGCCCAGGTTCAGCGGCGGCACATTACCCGCCTCAAATTTCAACGTCAGCTCGTGAACGGGTTCGGCGTCTGGGTGCGTGTAATCAAACACAAACTTCAAATCGACCGCGGCCGGTCCGGTGGCGGTCAATTGCAAGACAGCGGGTTCGCCGTGCATGACGGGACTGGAAGTCAATCCCGTCAACGTCCCCTGAAACTCGAGGGGCAATGAATGCAGTTCGCCTTGCCCATTGAGCTTCAGCGTCTTGATCAGCACCTTGGGGGTCTGTGCCGGGTGGACAAATACAATGTCTTCACCCCGCATCCGCATGGGCGCCGGCGGATTCGCCACCCGCTGGTAGGTCGAGCGCGCGGTCTTGACCCAGTCGAGCATGTCTTTCACACGGCGGTCCAGTTCGGGCCCCAGCAGATACTCGGCGATCTGTTGCGGATCCGATTCAAACGCGTTGATCTGCTGGCGAATCTTGGCCAAGTCACGTTCCCGGGCCGCATTGAATGCGGCAAAGTCGGTGCGGGATTGCTGTTTCTCGGCGACGACTTCGTCGCGAATGTGCTTGATCTTGGCGAGCGCGTCCTGCGACTCGACCGCGGCTTTACGGTAATTCTCGATCTGGGCCAGCCGATCTTTCTCTTTCAGCCGGGCAATCCGCTGGATGTCGTCGATTTCGGCCTTCAGATCGAGGGCCTGCGATTCCAGCTCAGTGAAGTTCTGCGTCCACTTCTTTTCCAGCTCTTTCCCCATCCGCACCGATTCAAATTGATCTTCGTCGAGCAGAGCATCGGCCCGGTCCTGCAAGGCTCCGAACAGCTCTGCTCCTTTTTCATCGAGCCCAAACAGGGGAATGCTGGCTCCGTCAGCCGACTCGTCAGCCTGTTTCGATTTGTCGGCGGCCGATTCAGCATCGGGCAACAACCCGGAATCTTTACGGGGCGTCGCCCACCGCAATCCGGACAGCTCGCCGTCTTCAACGACAAACGACTTGCGCGACAAGGCCGGCCCCGATAAATCCATAGTCAGAGAATCGAATTCAATCAGGTTGGTTCCGGGAGCGTTGCGGTCGGCAACACGCACATCCCCCAGTACAAGGCCCAGCGGCCAGAACCCGGTTTTCAGACTGCCGATCTCGACCTTGGCCCCCATCGCTTTCTGGGCGCCGTAAATGCTGGCATAGCGCAACGCCGGATCAAAACCGTAGGCAAAAAACGCCCAGATCGACGCGACAATGATCACACGCGGAATCACATAACCCCACCGCATCGAAGACCTCCCACCAATAAGAAACAGCCGGTTTTACACACCCCGGCACTCACTTGCCTTAGCTTCCACTCCGCTCGCCCTGCGCACGCCACCGATTACGAAGCAACGCGGGTCGCGAGATCGCCGCCCGTCAACACGGCGACCAGCCGGAACCGGGCGACATGGGCCGAAAGCTTGGGTGCGAACTTTTCGAAAATCGGCCGCGTCGCAAAGTACACCGGGAGCACCGCAGTGAGCCCGATCACCGTGCTGCCCAGAACGACGGTGTTGTTGAAATCAGTCCAGGGAACAAATCGCATCCCGGCCAACTTCGTCCAGAATTGCTGCAAATCGGGCCGCGTCAGCAGGTAATGACCGAGGCGGTGCGACAGCGGGTCAAAGTACATGCCGATCCAGGCGAACAGGGCAATCGCCCCGGTCCCCGCCGCGATGTTGACCCGTAACGCGCACAGCAAAGTCATCAACGAGACGGCGATGAGATTGCCTTTGGGGACCAGGCCAATGGCCACCCCCAGCGCAAAGCCCCAGGCCATCTGCCGGGGAGTCGATTCCAGAACCAGCGCTTTCGCGAGATAGCGCAGCGGGCTGAGTAGAAACATGCGTTGAGTCCTTTCAAACGCCATGCAGAATGAAACCGGCGGTGATGTACCCGAAACCACGGGATTCAGGCAAGACGAATCGCGATCCCAAGTGTCGATGGGGTCATTCCCGTCCATCGACTGGACTTGTCCATAACGGCACGACTGCGAGGCGGTTTCGGGCGGCGGGTGGCAGAAACGACGACGGCCCGCCCCGGCATTCATCCACGAATCACGTACCGCCCGCCCCGGAATTGCGTTCGTGAGGCATCGAGAAGCCCCCGATCGGCAGAAAAAAATTGTCCCTTAATCTGTGTAAGAAGACGCTCCGAAGGTTGGCGGAGAGATGGTTTATGTTAGAATTTTTCAGAAGGCGAGGGGAATCGTTGGCTGGGCACCCAGCGATTCCAGGGGCGTTCGCGTAAGTGGGGTAATTCTCCCGACATGGATGATCTCGGAATGTATTCCCGGTTCGAGCACCACGACCTGAACAGTCCCCCAACTCAAGTGGAATGTCTTGACCTGCCCAAAAGTTCGATGGAAGCCCGATCGTGAGCCATGTCGGCCAACAGACGAATGTCATGATGCTGGGGTGGACGCAGGAGTACCTGCGCTGCCTGCTCGCCAAAGAGGCGGCAGACTCTCTCGTCACCCTGGTCTGGGATGAGTTCTTCCGCATCTACGACGCACTGTTACGCCGATTCGCCGCCGCACAGGGACTGCGGGGCAGCGACATCGACGACTGCCTGCAGGAAGTCTGGATGGAGATCGCCTCGCGTCTGGTCAACTTCGAACGACCGGAACTCCGCTCCGGCTTGCGATCCTGGCTGTATACGCTCGTCCGCAGCAAGTCTTGCGACCTCCTGAAACGAAAACGAGGCGTGCCGGCGGCCGCCCTCAATGTCGAACGAACGCTGGGCAACGAACCCGTGGCCAACGTCCCGGACCCGTCCGATTCGATTGAGCGCGAATGGAAACGGGCCCTGCTCGAAACCATCATGCAGGAAGTCCGTG
>JAFEBR010000834.1 GCA_018242565.1 Planctomycetota bacterium
CGAATATTTCCATTCGCTCGAACGTGATGCTCGACGACGATCAGCATCGACCTGAATACAAATGGATCCCAGGCGATTTGGTCACAAGTATCTACCCGGAACTGAGCGATTCGCGAGTATATCGCGACTACCTGACGAAACGGCAGATGGTTGAACTGCAGCAGTATCTGACGTGCATTCGGTGCCACCGACCGTGTGCCGGCACTTGTGGTCGGTAGATCGCCTGGCAGACCCTCAACAGGGAATCTCGCCCCGATTGGGGCTTCTTTGATGGTACCGATGCGTTGTACCCAGGGCTGCGCCGCTGGGCTTTCGAATCGCGCCCGCTGCGGGGCTGTTCGGCGACGGTGCTTCATCACCACCGATCTTCTGTTTTGCGCAGCGAATGGGAGAATTCGATAGGGCGTGGGATCGACGGAGCGATCCACGACTTTGGGGATCCGTTTTTGTCCGGTCGGTGCGAGAATTGAGGTTCGAGGCGGCCGCTGGTCGTTGCCGCCGGACCGGCGAGATGGCTGCAGCACAAGAATCCCGGAAGCGCACCGCGGGAGTTCCATATGAATTGGCGGGGGGTGGTTCGCTGGGTGTGGTTCTCGGGTTGTTATTCTCTGGGGGGCGCGGGTGGGGGCTGGCGACGGGGGTTTGTTGGCAAGTTACAAACTTGCCCCACGAAGCAAAGAACGGGCATCGGGAAAATCCCGGCGGGCGGAGGGAAACTGGGGGCTTGTTTGCCGGTGGTTGGTCGCGATACTGATGGTGAAGCGTAGGAGGAAAATCCTGACACGGGGCGGGGGGAATACCGGCTGGCCAGATCAGCCGTCACCGCCAGGAGGTCGGGGCTGGCGGTACTCACAAACTGCCGGCTTTTCGTGCGGCGCGACGGTGGGAGCTGAAGCAACTTGGTTCAGCGGGCTGGCGGTGGGTGCTCTTGGCAAAGTTCTGTGCTCCGGGTCGTGAAGGCGGCCGGCGGTGGTGCGTGTGCACCACGCCGTGTGAACACCGCTCTGTAAGCTGTTGCGCGGGCCAGGCGCTGCGACAGTACCTGCCGAGACGGCAGGTGGACGGGTTGGCTGATGCTGCGGGAAATGCGGCCAGAATGTGCAGGCAGACCGCCGGCACCACAAAAAAACCGACCCGGCCGCACAAGACCTGCCGCGCTAAAAGCAGCGCCCGCCGTACACGACCTGGGGCCGCGCGGCACAGACGCCCCATTCATCCTCGTCTACGCCATTCACACAATCATTCCAACCGTACAACAGCACACGATCGGCAGAACCTCACTGGCCGCACGATGCGATCAGACGTCGCGGCGAGCGCCACCCGAAGAACCGTAACACGAACAAATTGAACATGTTACGCCCAACGGTGGCATTCGACGCGGCACGGTGATACCTTACATTACATTTTTTTAAGCACTCGCTGGCCCAATCCCGCACATATCACTCTGGGAAATTTGGGCAAACCATAACCTGGGAGCGGTCTCGATGTTGATTTCATCCTGGCTCAGTCTGGTTTCCAAGCTGCTGACACCCACGCGGCGTCGCACTCGTCGGCGCCTGCCGCGTCGGCCTCAGGCGGCCCGCCTGCGGCTGAAGCCCGAGGTACTCGAAAACCGGATGATGCTCTCATCGAGCCTGGTCTACACGGCGACCACCAACACCGCCGTCACGTTGACCCAGGTGGGGGACCAGTTGCAGTTGCTCGAAACGGCGCAGCCGTCAAACGTGCTCGCCCAAGAGTCCGTCGGTTACATCACCGATGGGGTGATGATCTACGGCCAGCAGCATGGCGTGATTCTGACAATCGACCCCAGTGTCACCCAGGTCGTGGGGGGCATCTCGTTCTTTGGCGATGCCAGCGACACATCGAGCTTCACGTTCCGCACGCCGCAGGGGGCCGACAATCTGACGGTCGATTCGCCAGCGGTGAATCAGAACCGCATCGGCGGCAAAATCTCGGGGCAGGTCTTTCAGGCGGTCATCGTGCAGGATGTCGCCACCCTGACGATCGACACGGGGACGAACGATGTCGCCGGCACCGACGCCGATCAGATCGCCTTCGCCACGGGGCTCGATACGTCGGACCTGACGTCAGTCAACCTGCAGACGGGCCGGGGAAACGACGTGCTCGATCTGCGTGAATTCACGATCGACAATACGATCGAAGTCATCGTCGATGGCGGCGCCGACAATGACCTGTACCGGTTTGGCCCTCACTCGTCGGGCCTGCTGCAGATCAACGAATCACTGGGTGGCATCGACACGCTCGATTTTTCGAGCATGACGAGCGGCGTGACGATCGACCTGGCGAACGGCAACCAGCAGACGGTCGCCGGCGCGCTGCAGTTGCAGCTCTCGTCGAACGACGTGTTTGAAAATGTCACCGGCGGCTCGGGGAACGATACGCTGAAGGGGAATCAGCTCGATAACGTGCTGGCCGGCGGACCGGGCAATGACTCGCTGGCGGGCAGCGTGGGGGACGACACCTACGTCTTCGCCGACAACTGGGGCATCGACACCCTCACCGAAGAGGGGGGACAAGACACCATCGACTTCACCGCGGTGACGGCCGATGTCACGGTGACCAAGCTCCCGACCGACGTGTTCACGATGCAGGGGGGGGCCAACACGCTGTCGTTCTCGCAAATGACGAACCTGTTCGGCGGGACGGGAGTGAACACGCTCGATTTCTCGCAGAGCAGCAGCGGCGTGCTGGTGAACCTGGCCACGGGAGCCAGCACCGATTTCGTGAAAGTTACCGGCTTTCGCAATCTGATCGGCTCGAAAGGGGACGACACGCTCATCGGCGACGATCAGGCCAACTCGATTCAGGGGGGCGCCGGCAATGACGTCGTCTCCGGCGGCGGAGGAAACGATACGCTCGATGGCGGCCAGGGAACCGACGAACTGCTCGAAATCCGGGATGTCAATTTCACGCTGATCACGGGGAAGCTGACCGTCACCGGCAAAGGGATCTCGGGGAGTGAAATCGACACGCTGACGAGCATCGAAACCGCCGCGCTGACCGGCGGGGCCAGTGCCAACACGATCGACGCCAGCGGCTTCGCCGGCCCGGTCACGCTCGATGGCGGATCGACGGTGCGGCTCGACCTGCTCAATAACGGCGTGGGGGTGCGGCGGACCGATCTCGATCACACCGACCTGACGACGACTGACCCCGCCACGGGCGAACTCAACACGCTGCTCTCGGTCTTGAACCAGGGGTCGGGGGTACGCGGCACGGGATCGAACGGCACGACGGGCAAAGATTTTCGCATCACGCTGACCGACGGCAAAACGATTGATGTCGACCTGACCAGTACGGTCCTCACGATCGGGGATGTGATCGATGCGATTCTCAACGCAGCCAATCTGGCCTGGCCCGGACGCTTGACGGTCGAAGTGGATCCGGAAACGGGGGACTCGCTCGTCTTGCGCGATTCGGTTTTGGGGAGTGGCGACCTGCAGGTGACGGCACTGAACGGATCGTTCGCGGCCGCCGACCTGGGTCTGCTCAAGACCGGGGCCGGCCGGGTGCTGCAGGGTTCATCGATCAGCGACGTGTCGGCCGATCTGCGGGTCACGCTGCGCAGCGGCAGGCAGGTGGACATCGACCTCAGTGGATTAACCACGTTCGCCGAGGTGCTGAACACGCTGAATCTCGCCGACACCGATCTTTCGGCCCGCATCAATGACCAGGGGACGGGGCTGGTGCTGCTGGATGCCTCGACCGGAGCAGGATCGTTCAGCGTGATTTCGCTGAACGGGTCGCACGCGGCCACCGATCTCGGTCTGGCCGTGGCCGCCTCGGGGGGCACTCTGTCGGGGCTGAGCCTCGTCACGGGGACGCTGCGACTCGACGGGCGGGCGGATGCCGACACGCTGATCGGGGGATCGGGGGACGACACCTTCCTGGTGTCGGGGAACGACACCGTGACAGGCGGTAGCGGAACCGACACGATCGTGCTGGCGCGCGACGCGAACATGACGTTGACGAACACCGACCTGACCGTGTTTGTCGCCGGCACCAGCACGGTCAGCGAGACGGTGTCGCTGGTCAGCGGAGTCGAGCAGGCCAAATTGACCGGGGGCGACAGCAACAACACCTTGAACGCCTCGGCGTTCAGCCTGGGTTCAGTCACGCTGATCGGCGGACTGGGAGACGACACGCTGCGCGGGGGCTCGGGAGACGACCTGCTCAGTGGCGGGCTGGGGATCGACACCCTGGTGGGGGGCGGCGGTTTCGATACGGCGACCGAAGCGGGACGACGCGGCATTCTGGTGGGCACAACCGCTTCGGCGACACTCGACCTGGCCGAAGGGACCAGCGAAGTTGCGGTGGTGACATTGCCGTCGGGAGTCACCGGCGGAACGTTCACGCTGACGTTCAACGGGCAGACGACCACGCCGATTGCCTACAACGCCGACGCGGGGGATCTGGCCGCGGCGCTGTTGCAACTGGGAGCGCTCGACTCGGGGGACATCCTGGTGTCGAAATCTGACTCAGCCCCGACCTGGACGATCACGTTCAACGGCAAGGCGGCCGGGATGGACCAGCCCGACATCTCCGCCAAGGGGGACAAGCTGACCGGCGGGGCCAGCCAGACGGTGACGGTGACGCTGACCCAGGGGCTGGTCGCGACCAATCAACTGACCAATGTGGAAAAGGTGTACCTGTGGGGGAGTTCCAGCCGGGATGTGTTCGACGCCTCGCAGTTCAACGGCCAGGTTACGCTGCGGGGGAACGCGGGGAACGACGTGCTGCTGGGCGGAAGCGGTAACGACGACATCGACGGGGGCGCCGGCGACGACCTGATTTCGGGGGGCGCGGGGACAGACATCCTCCAGGGGGGCCTGGGGACCGATACGCTGCAGGAAACCCGTGACGCTAATTTCACGCTGACCAATACCCAATTGACCGTTGGCGGCGGCGAGGTCGATACGATTTCGGATTTCGAGATCGCGAACCTGACGGGGGGCGCTTCGAAGAACACGATCGACGTGTCGGCCTTCACGGGGTTGAACGCCAGCACGGCGCTGAGCCTGTTGAATCATGGCACCGGACTGGGGGCCACTTCGGGAGCCCGTGTCAGTTTGCGCGGCAGCGAACAGACAACCCGCATTTCGGCGTTGAATAATGGTCAGGGTGTGCATCTCGTGGCGGGGGCCGACTTCAACATTGTCCTGAAAAACGGCAACTTAGTCCCGGTCGATCTGGGAACCGCGCGCACCCTGCAGGACGTGTTCACGGCCATTCACCAGGCGGCACAATCCGTAACCGCCGCCCTCGATGCCACGGGCTCGGCGATTGTGCTGACAGACAGCGGCAGCGGATCGGGCAACTTGAGTGTGACCGCCGTCAGCGGATCGCAGACGGCCGCCGATCTGGGACTGCTGGGGACCGGCACGGGCGGCACGCTGACCGGTCTGCGGATTTCGGATGGTGCCAGCGACCTGCTGGTGACGCTGACCGACGGGACGCGTGTGTATGTCGATCTGAGTTCTGTGGCGACGCTGCAGGATGTGTTTGATACGTTGCATGCGGCGAATGCCAACCTGACGATGGGGTTCGACGCGGGCCACACGGCCCTGGTGGTGACCGACGCCACCGGCGCGGGAACGCTGAAGATTCAGGCTTTGAATGGATCGCAGGCGGCCCAGGCGCTGGGCATTCTGGGCTCGAAGACCACTGCGGGAGTCTCGTCGACCGCGTTGACCGGCACGGGGATCACCATTGCCCGGACGACGCTCGATGGCGGGGCCGACGACGACACGATCATCGGCAGCGCCGGCGACGACCGCATCACCGGGGGCACAGGTTCCGACAGCATCAACGCCGGAGCGGGCAACGACACGCTGGTCGAACAACGTGACGCCGACATGACGCTGGCCGGAACCGCGGGCGGTACCGGCACGCTGACCATTGGCTCCGAAGTGGATCCGCTGATCGGCATTGAACAGGCCGAACTGACGGGGGGCGCAAGTGCCAACGTGCTCGACGCGAGCGGGTTCACCGGACCGGTGATTTTCGCCACCGGGGGTGGGCTGGGGCTCGATACGCTCAAGGGGGGCTCGGCGAATGATCGCTTCCTGCTGGATGTTTCGGACCTGCTGGCGGCGAACGATAAGACCAGTCAATTCAACATCAACGTCGGCTCAAGTACGGATGACGTGGTGGTCATTGTCGGAGCGGGCGCAGAGCTTACGCAGGCGGACTTCAATCGGGTCAAGTTCGACAGCAAATTCTCGGGTACGTACACCGTGTCGCGGGCCAATCCGAAATTCGCCTACACGGGGGACGAAACATTCACCCTCACCGAGGATATTCTCGCGCCGGGGATGAAAATCTCGCTGGAAGCGGGCACGATCAACATTTCGGGCCATACGCTGAATACGAGTGCGGCCAATGCGGGCGATATCACGCTGGTGGCCAAGCACATTACCATCGATGGGGGCGCGATTCTCGATGCGCACGCGTCGGTTCAGGGGGGCAAAGCCGGCAAGATTTCGATCAAGGGGGTCGACGACCGTCCCAAAATCACGCTCGCCGGGATTGCGAATATCGACATTCTCGACACCTCGGTCGTAATCGGTGGCGCGACGATCAAGGGAGGCGATGTCGAAATCGTGGGTGTCGCCGACAGCTCGTCGTTCACCAGTCAGGACAAATACGGCGAAACCGCCTGGGATTCGGCTCGCGCCAGCATCGAAACGTCGCTCTTGCAGGTGTTGGAATCGGCGTCGTTTGTGGTCGCCGTCGCGTATGCGAAATCGACGACCCACGTCACGATCGGGGCTTCGTCGACGCAGGCCACGGTCATCGAAGCCGAGGGGTTGAACGTCTCGACGCTGGCCAAGGTCAACATTCAATCGTCCCCCACGGGGATTTTTGGATACGGCGAAGATTCGAATCTCTCGATCGCCGTAGGCATTGCCTATACCGAGGCGGTGATCAATGTCGATAACGCGCAAATCAACGTGACGGGGGACATGGTCGTCCATTCGAGCGTCGACCACACGCTGAACGTCGAAGGCAAGGCGAACAACGAGCTGTTCAATCAGCTGCCCGCGCTGGGGATCGGGGTGAGTGTGATCAACTCGACCGCCACCGCGACGATTGGTCAGCACGCCGTGGTGACCACGGGGAACGATCTCACGGTGCAAGCGGACACCGTCGACCTCAACAGCAATTCGGCTGAAGTGGAAGTCGATCCCAAGGGCTCGCTGGGAATTGGCGTGGCGTTCACTTACGAACATGGCGACACGCTGGCCAGCATTGATGGCCAGGCGAATGTCACGCGCAATGTGAATGTCACGGCGCAACAGAGGAGCACGGAATCGAACATTCGCGGCTCGGCCGCAGTCGGTTCGGATGCCGAAGAGCATCCTATTCTGGAACTGGCGGGGGACATCGCCAACGAAGGAGAAAACCCGGCGAAGATCATCACCCCGCTCACGCTGGCGGCCTTGAGCCAGGTCAAGACGGTGGTGGACAAGATCAAAGACAAGGTCAGTAAAGCCAAACCGGAAGAAGCCAAGGAAGAAGTCACCCGGGGCACGATCCAGGGGGCGATCGGCATCTCGGCGATTGACGACACCAACAACGTCGTGGCCCGCATCGGCGACCCGACGCTGGGGAATTCTACCCACATTGCCAAGGTCGCGGCTGGGGGCCTGATCAATGTGGTAGGCACGGTCGAGAACGTCCCCGATATCGGTGCGACGGCGTCGACCGAATTCGACCCGGAAAAGACCAGCGTCGGCGAAGGGAATGACGAGGTCAAACTCAAGGGTGATGTGAAGGTGGGCGTTTCGATCGCCATCTCGGAAGGCCGGCTCAACGACAACGCCGATGCGTTCATTGCCGGTAACGCGATCGTCAATGCGGGGGGCGCGCTGACGGTCAGTTCGGAGACGAAAAACGCGTTTGACCCGAACAGCACGTTCGGCTCGAACCTGTACGAACCGTTCACGCAACTGAAGGCGAAATACCAGACGACGGATGGCATCAAGACGCTGTCGGCGAAAGACGCAGACACGGTCGAGGTGCCTGCCGGGTACAGCTCATCCAAGGGGGGCGGGGAAAAAGCGCACACCTATAAATACGTCGGAACCGAAGGTTATCAGACCGACCTGAGCACCGAAGACTACAGCGACAAAGATCGCTGGGAGGAAGTGCATCTCGAAGTACAGGCCGGGTTCAAATTCCTGAGCACGCTGGCCGATTATCTGGATGACAACCTGGGGCTCGACAACAACCTGATTCAATCGTGGACGCAGGCCAATGCCACCGGCCAGAAGAACGCCTCGATCGCCGGGTCACTGACGGTCGTCCTGTTCCAGCACGGTGCGCACGCCCGGATTGAAGACGGGGCCCTGATCAATAACCTCGACGACACCACCTTCACGGTGAGCGGCTCGCCGACGACGCTCAACTTCCGCACGGGCAAGCAGGAGGTTTCGGTCACAGCGACCAGCGAGAGCGACGCCATTTCGCTGGGGGGACAATTCCAGACGCTGGGACTCGATGATTTCGCACCCCAGAAAAACTGGGTGCAGAACGTGAAGGGGACGTTCAAATCGCTGCCGGTGGGCAGCGGCGGCGAAGACACCAAGGGAGCGGCCGGTTTGACGCTGATGGTGTACCTGTTCACCAATAACGTCTCGGCGGAAATTCAGGATGGTGTGAACCTGAAGGCCGACCAGCTCGACGTGAAAGCCACGAACGGTGTCCTGGATGTCACGATTGGCGCTTCGGGTGCGCAGGCCGGCGATGCCGGATTCGTCGGCGTCGGCCAGTACAACATGATCGACAACACGACGATTGCCCGGATCGGGGGCGGGGCCACGATTCAGGTAGCCGGCCCGACGACGGTCATGGCGAATGACACCAGTTACATGGTGACGGTCGCCGGTTCGCTGGCACAATCGGGCGGAGTCGGAGTCGGCGCGTCGATCAGCATCTCGACGGCGCTGCGCGACACGCAGGCCTATGTGGGTGAATCGCTGACGTCGAACACGGGGGTGCCGTCGACGCCGCTGACCACCCAGGGACTGACGATTTCGGCCGAGAACCACGGATTTGTGGGGACCTTTGCCGCCGCGCTAGCGGTCGCCAAGTCGAAAAAGCCCACGAGTTCGGCCTCGTCGAGCCAGGCCGACGCCAACAAGAGTTCTTCGAAGGGGACGGGGGGCACGCAGGGCTCCGACGGCTCGGCGAAGGGTGATGAGGCGTTAAGCAGTTGGCAGACGAAGATGTCGAGTGTGCTCGGAGAAATGAAGAGCAAGAACAACCCCTCGGGTGACTCGGATTCGCAATCGCCGTCGCAGGTGGCAGATTCTTCGAAAGAGCCGGCCAAGCAATCGAAGAATGCCAGTGCGATTTCGGGCTCGATCGCCGTCAATGTCGTGATCGACTCGGCACGGGCCTACATCCACAACGCGGGGGTGCTCGATACGGGAGCGCTGACCATCACGGCGACGAGCGATCCGACGATCACGTCGTTCGCGGGTGCCGCCTCGTTTGCCAAAGCGGGCGATCCGGCGAAATCGTCGAAAGCGATCAGCGGCGCGTTTGGCTTCGATTACATCGGCGGGTCGACCGAAGCCCTCGTTGACGGCGCGAAATCACTGACCGCTTCGTCGGTCGACATTTTGTCGACGCACAAGGGAACCACCGTCGCCATCGCGGCCTCGGTCGGGGCGGCAACGGGGAAAATGGGAACGGCGGGCACGGGGTCGATCGGTGTGACGGTCACCAACTACACCACCCGCTCGAAACTGGCGAACATCGCCGGTAACGTCGTCGTGGGTGGCCGGGTGTTGCTCGACGCCTATGACGACGCCGATCTGATTCAAGTCGGCGGTTCGGCTTCGTTTGGCGGCAAGGGAGGCTACGGGGTCGGCGTGTCGTTCGCGTTTATGTCGAACACGGTCGCGGCCACGGTCGATTCGCTGGCCAGCTTCCAGCACAACGGGCCTCTTGATGTGCATGCCCGGACCGATGCGGTCATCATCGGGGCCACGGGAGCCCTGGGGGTGGCGACCGGCGGGGGCGGCGAGCAGGGCACAGCCGTGGGTGGCACGCTCACCATCACGCTGCAGTACAACAAGCTCACCGCGGAGATTCTGAACACCACCACGGTGGCCGGTTCGGGGGCCGTCGATGTGCTGGCCGACAACGATTCGTCGCTGTACAGCTTCTCGGGCGGCTTTGCCATCGGCAAAAGCTCGGCGTACGGGATCGCCGTCGCGTTGAATGTGATGCAGGACACGGTCACGGCCCGCGTCGAGAACTCGAAGATCAATACGGCCAGTTCGCTGACGGTCGATGGCGAAAACCGGGGGACGGTGGTCGCCGTGGCACTGGGGGGTTCGGGCTCGAAGAAGTCGGCCGTGGCCGGTTCGGGCGCCGTCACCGTATTGACGAACGTGGTCGATGCCCACATCAGCCTGGGGTCACAGATTCAGGCGCACACGAGTCTGACCGTGCAGGCGATCGACAAACCGCTGCTCGTTTCGGCCGCCGGGGCGCTCGCGGTGGGGGGCATGGAAAAAGGGATTGGCGTGGCCATCACGTACAGCCGCCTGAGCGATGCTGCCTCGGCGGTGATCTCGGGTTCGACGGTCAAGGTCGATACGGGAGCGGTGAAAGTGCTGGCCAAGTCGACGCCGGTGCTGGTGGCGGTGGGGGCCGCGGGAGCCGGCAGCAAAGACAGCGCGGGGGGAGCGGGAGCGCTCACGATCAACTCGATTTCGAACACGGTCGATGCCCACATCAATGCGATCTCGGACGTCAGTGCCACCCTGGGCGACGTGTCGGTCAATGCCAGTGAAGCGGCGACGCTCGTGGCGGTGTCGCTGGCGGTCGCCGGCAGTTCCAAGGGAACGGCCATCGGCGGTCTGCTCTCGTACAACTATGTCGGTTCGACCGATGATGGCGCCGATCCGAATGTGATTTCTCTGGCCGATGGGTCTGCACTCGCTGACGGCAATCCGTCGGGGATCAAGAATATCAATGTGTCGAACGCTGACACGGCGAAGTCGAGTGCGGTCAAGGCGTACATCGACAGTTCGAAGGTCAACGCGGGCGGCAAGATTCTGGTGGTGGCCGGTTTTGACGACCCCAGTGCCGACAGCAGCAATCAGTCGCTGGGCGACGCCAAATCGTTCACGAATGCCAACGTCGGCACAACGACCGATACGATCACCCTTGCGAATCACGGCTTCCAGACGGGCGATGCGGTCACTTATCGCGATGGCAATCTGCCGGGTATTACAGGGCTGGTCAGCAATCAGATCTACTACGTCATTCGTGTCGATGCCAACACGATCAAGCTGGCGACGACGCAAGACAACGCGGGCGATGGAATCGCGATTTCGCTGCTCTCGTCGGGCAACAGTGCCCAGAGCCTGCTGAAGTCGGATGGAGTTACCAGTGTCGGGTTCCTGCCTGCCGCGGTCGTCATTCACAACCAGAACAGCGACACGATTTCGTTCAGTTCGGCCCACGGCCTGAACACGGGCGACGCGATCGTGTACCGCGCCGACGCAGGGAATGCGATCGGCGGTCTGGTCAACGGCGAAACGTATTACGTGATTCGCGTCGACAGCGACACGATTCGGGTGGCCGCGACGCTGCAGGATGCGCTGGCCTCGATCTCTCGGCCGATCACCTTGACGTCGACGGGGGGCAGTTCGCAATCGGTGCAACTGCGAACCCGCACGTTTGATCTGCAGGGGGTGTCGATCGCTCTGCCGGAAATCACGCAGGGGCAGATCATCAGCGTTACCGCGGCGGGAGCGGGGGGCAAGGGAGTCGCCGGCGCAGGGGCGATTTCGCTGAACTTCGTGCGGATGGATGTCGATGCGCACATCTCCAACACCAACAGCACCCAATCGGTGATCGCCAAGGACAGCGTGCAGGTCCTTGCCAACGACACGTCGCGGGTCTATTCGGGCACGGGTTCGCTGGGGCTGTCGCTGGGTAAATCGGTGGCGGTTAATGCGTCGATCGGTGTGAATGACATTCGCAACAATGTCGCCGCCCGGATTGACGGCGCGACGGTCAAGTCGACCAACAGCAGCCTGACGGTCGCCGCGACGGAAGACGCACGCGATATCAACGTGGTCGTCGGCGGTGCCGTGGCGACGTCGGGCGGCAGCGCGATTGGCGGATCGTTCGCGGCCAATACGATCAAGAATTCGGTCGATGCACACATCAAGGCGGGAGCCAACCCCTCGGATGTTCGAGCGGCGGGTTCGGTTTCCGTTCTGGCCAAGGATACGGCTTCGATTGCCACGCTGGCCGGCA
>JAFEBR010000835.1 GCA_018242565.1 Planctomycetota bacterium
AACTCGAGGATCGCTGGAAACCCTTACCATCGTCCAGGACCACGAATCCCTTACGCTGTTGTCTCAACTCTTCATTCGGCGCGTCACCATCTTCTGTCTGCCTGGGAGCGCCGTCGCGACGGCAACAGTGGAGAACAAAGAGGGGATCTATTTCTGCAAACAGAACATCAATTGGAAACGCCGCGGATTGGCAACGGTCGTTGGCGCGTTTAGCCGACTGGCTATCCGAAAACTTCAAGACAACCCGCGCGTAGCAAAATACCTCGATTTTGCTACGTGGCCAAAAACTCTCGACGATGTACATGACGACATCTTTTTCGCGTACGTAACTGGCCAAAGAGAATTCTTGCACCGAGCTTCGGCAGTGTATGGCCAACCAGCCGTCGATGGCGTATGCATTGCACTGCGCGATTTTTTCGCGGAACTGCGGGATGCAACGTCCTTGATCGCTTGACCGATCACTTTCGACGTTCAGAAACAGGGTCGAGGGGTGCGACTTTTACGTCGGCAGAGGTGATTTGACGCAACGAGTTGGCAATCGCGTCAACCATTCCCTCGTCAAGCGGAAATCGAATCTCATGCCCAATGGCGTTTCGATCAGGGAGTTCGAAACCCTGCTCTAGGTCATCATTCACGGCTTCAATCGCCTCAGTCAGCGAGCGTGCCTGATCACCTTCCGCGGGCAGGTGAGAGGATAACCGGAGTCGCACTCGATTCTGCTCGTCGGCCACTATCTCTCCGATTGCGCAATACAGGCGACCAATAATCCGGTGGTGTGGCTGCATGGCTTCACTTCCTTCCCTTCCGGTATCGGACAAAGCCGGGTCTCCACGACAAACATCCTCCAACAAATCCTTCAACGCTTCAATTATACGCCGACGTTCTGCGGAATAAACCGGAATTTCACACTTCTCAGCGATCAGTTTTTTCAGCAGAATGAAATCGTACTCAGCATCCTGACGTAACGGATTGGGATGAGCGACACTTCGGGGTGACATGTAGCGGTTTCCCTAGACAGACAGACGGCGCGTTTGTTGTGGGATTTTGCCTTGCCGAGCTTAGTCCTGCAACCCTGAGTCTGTTCCGGCCTCTATTTACTTATGGACTATTGTACATGTTTCTTAAAAGCCATTCCAAAAAGTCGTTTCTGTCTCGGTGTCCTTGCTTAGTTTCGTAACTTGATTCAGTGGGGCGCAATTCCTGACAACAAACGCCAAGCCTATGTCCACGTTCGTCTACGTCACCGGGTACCCCGCAGTAGGTCGAATTCAGCCTCTCGCGGCACCGAGAGTGCCAAGTACAGGCTGAC
>JAFEBR010000836.1 GCA_018242565.1 Planctomycetota bacterium
ACGCAGATAAATAGTTACTGGGCAGATTGATCTGTCGAACGTAGAGAGTCCCCGGGCCAGAAAAAAATCTGCGTTAATCTGTGTGAATCTGTGGATGAACTTCTTGGTCTGGATCAGACGAAAAAAAAGGGGTGGACCAGGCTGTTTCTGTCCACCGGGGGATGCATCCGGAAATACGAAAGGCGGCAGCGAGCGGGCGGCGCGGCGTAACTTCGCGTTGGCCGACGCCGGGTTCTCCAGCAATTCCATCACCAGACGGCTGTCACGCCTGCTGAGTTGCACGCGCTCGTGTTCCTCTCTCATCTTCTGCGCTTCTCGCAGCGCCGTGCGCAGGACGAAGGTGGTCATGTCGGTTTCCGCCAGTGCGGCGGCGCGCATGATGAGCGCCTTGTCGGCCGGACGGACGCGCAGCGCAATACGGTGGTTGTCGTTGACGGCGGCTCGTGGCATCAGATTCTCCTGGTTGTGCACATCGAAAGCGTACGGATCTTCCCGGACCGAGTCCAGATGGCCTGCACTCCCTCGCGCCGTCATGCAAAAGCAATGACCTTGCCGCGGCTTCGGGATCTATGGTATGCACGGGCCATGAATCAGATCTTCAAAGCCGCCTTGATCGTTCTTTTCAGCGCTTCGGCTGCCTCTGCGATGATCGTCTGCGAGGACGGCAAGGTGATTTCGGTTGAAGATGGGGCCACGTTTACAATTCTCACGCCGAACAATCGACTGTATCAAGTCCAGCTTTATGCCGTCGAAGCCCCGCGCCGGGGACAGTCGTTCGCGAGGGAATCTCGTGACGTATTGAGTCGCATGATCCTTCTGAAAAATGTACGCGTTTGGGTTCGTGATGAATTTCCCGGTTGTCGACTTGTAGGCCATGTCTCAGTTGATGGCGTCGGGCTGAATAAAGAGATGGTTGCCAGCGGATGGGCCTGGTACGCGTTTGGCGACGTTGCCAAAAATCCTGAGAATTCGAGCATTCTCGAAGCCCAGCAGTCGGCCATTCGGCAGAATCGGGGTCTCTGGTTAGCCATCAGCGAAAAGCCATCGTTGCCTGCGAAGTAAGCCAGGCAACACCGTCACTCCACCTCACAAATTTCTGTCCCCCTCGCTCCAATTGGGAAAGCAGAGGGTGCCACGCACCCCTGCAGCAGGTTGCGGCCACTGTGTCGGCAACGGACAGGCCACAGATGGTGTTGACCATCGGTTGGCAACGTACCCCGCTGAAGGTCACGTGCCACGCAGCATTTGTCAGCCACGCCGATCAACCAGTCAGCTTACGCTGGCCGTTCGCCCGGGCAGATTGCGCACGCACCAGAAACATGCGAACGGTGAGTGTCCGCCGACTGGTCAATCGACGCACGCTGGCAGATCCCGCGTTCGCCGTTGGCGACACGTACCTTGCCAGCAAACGCGGAATCAGCCGTTCACCGATAAGCCTGTCTCTCGCACCCCCTTCGAGATCACCCGGGGCGGTGACCGACTCCGGCGGGGGTGGCGTCAACGAGGTTGCTCGGTGGCTTGTGCTGTTTCCGGCGAATCGCCGCCGTCGTAATAATCCAGGCCGTAGGCTTCGGCAAACTTGTTCAGCGCCGAATCCGGGTGCCGCGTGGCGTGGTCCAGAACCAGCGCGCTGCGGAATCGTCCCAGATCGAGAAACGCCTGGTAGTCGCGCGGAATCGTGATCTTCAATTCCTGCAGCCTGGCTTGACCTTCAAACAGACGGGCCAGTTCCGCCTGCCGATCGGCGCGACCACCGGTTTGTTCATACAGCCATTGGCTCGTGGAGATCTTCGACTCAGAGATCGTCTGCAGTTGGTGGCGCTGCTGGGGAGTCACCAGTTCAATACGGCCGATCATGGTGCGTGAGACCTCGGCCAACACCGAGCACTTCAAGGGTAACACCGCATCGGTCCAGGCCTGCGGCAGAGTGTAGAACACGCGCAGCCCGGGACTTTTGAAATAGGCCAGTTCCCACGTTTTGAGCATCGCGTCGGCTTCGTCGGCGAACAAGCCGTCGGCGATCAGCACCTGCCGCATCTCGCTGCGCAGGCGGGCCAGGTTGTCACGTGCATAGGTCCCCACCTGCAGCGACTTTTCTTCGCGTCCCGCCAGATTCAAGGGGGTCTCGATCAGCGTGCGGTATTGCGAGCCGGTAAGCGT
>JAFEBR010000837.1 GCA_018242565.1 Planctomycetota bacterium
ACGTCAGGGTTATGCCCAGATTGCCAAGGCCATTTTCCAATTGCAGGGCACCAGCAATTACCCCGACGCCACCTTCACGCTGCGTCTCTCGTACGGCACCGTGAAAGGCTACAAAGAGAACAGCAAAGACATTCCCGCCGAAACCACGATGGCCGGTGCGTTCGAGCACGAGAAACTCCACGGGGGCAAAGATCCCTGGAAACTCCCGTCGAGCTGGCATAAGCACAAGGCCAATATCGAAGGCAAGACCCCCTTCAACTTTGTTTCGACCTGCGACATCATCGGCGGCAACTCCGGCAGCCCGGTGATCAATCGCAAGGGGGAATTCGTGGGGATCATCTTCGACGGCAACATTCAGTCGCTCGTCGGGGACTTTGTGTTCGACGAAACCCAGAACCGCGCCGTGTCGGTCCATTCGTCGGCGATCATGGAATCGCTGAAGAAGATCTACGGTGCCGAGAAACTGGCCGCCGAACTGGGACACTAATTCCGCTCGCGGCGTTCAGGCCGCGTGCTATGAAATGCGGATAAATTTAACCAGGCAGCAGCGACACGTTGTCGCTGCTACCTGGTTTTTGCATGTGCGAACTTCGGTTGTGGCATTGGCCCCACCGAGGCCAATGAAAGCTCATCGGGGTCACGGACAGCGACTGTGAACGTGCGCTACAAGACACAATTGTCACAGGAATTTGACACGAATTTGCTGCGGATCTTGTCTCGTCCCGGCACCATGCGGGCGGATGCGCATATTCCAGCAGAGCCACGATCTCTTTCGTCCAAAAGCCGAGCTACCCCCGCTTCTCCCGGTTTAAACTCGCCAGTCTGACCTATCCGATGCCTCGCGCCTGGCAACGCAGCCAACGGCGCAGGTAAGAAGATCCCCTGATTATCCAGCTTATCTTCTGATCGTTAGCCCCCTGCAATCGGTAACTGAACGAGAGATTCGTCAGCCGACTCTCCCGAGTAGCTTTGAAATTCCTAAGTGGCGGGCAATTCGCCGTATTTTGCCGCAACAAGGGTAATTTCGCATCCGCGCGAAGTCTCGTTCTTCCAAAAGGACAAGCCATCGTGAGTCATCGCTCACAAAACTTGCCGGTCCAGAATGTCTTTCGAGTCGCACCTGTGGTGGGTAGCATTCCTTTTTGGACATTTAGAGGGAAGGAGTGCAAATTGACCAGCCACCTGTTACGTCGCCAAAAGCGTAGTGGACGGGCGAGAGAGTTAACGCCCTCGGAATTAGTTCTAAACGATCAAGAAGGTGATCGACAGGAAAGCCAAAAAGTCTCGTCGGTATCGCAGCAGCGCGGTATACTGACGTTTTGCTAAACGGAACAGTATCGGGGTAAAATAGAGTTCGATGGCGACCACACGGAATCTCGCGCAGTTGTTTCGGGCACTCGCTGACAAAGATGTCATCGGGGCGGCGTCAATTGCCACACAAATCTGCAAGAGCGAGGAACAGAAGGGGCACCGTTCGGCAGCCAGGCTTCTCCGAGGGGCGCTACACGCTAATGGCACCAACGGTGCACACACGGGCAATGAACTTTCGTTTGCGGCAATGAATGGATCCTCGCTGGTAGCCGCCGCACTGGCTCGCCTGCCGACAGACGTGGATTTGAAACACGTCATCTTGGCAACGGGCGTGCGACGCGAACTCGACGCGGTCGTTATAGAATGGTCCAAGCGAGACTCATTGCGTGAGCACGGATTGACGCCGCGTTCGAAGCTGCTGTTTCATGGTCCCCCGGGCTGCGGAAAGAGTCTGAGCGCCCGGGCGTTGGGCAAAGCGATGGGTATCCCGGCGTACGTTGTCCGGTTTGATGCCGTGATCGGCGCGTATCTGGGGCAGACGGCACTGCATCTTCGGCAACTCTTCAACTTCGCGGAGACGAATCCCTGCATCCTGCTTCTCGACGAACTTGATGCTTTGGGGAAGCGCCGTGGCAACCCTCTGGATGTCGGGGAACTCGACCGAGTCGTCGTCGCGCTACTGCAGGAACTGGAGCATTCCCGGCCCCAAGGACTGGTTATCGGCACCTCCAATCTCGCGAAACATCTCGACGACGCCTTGTGGCGCCGCTTCGATCTGACCCTGGAATTCAAAACTCCCAGCCATACAGCCCTGTCGGAATTCGCCAAGCGTGTCGCGTCGGAAAAGCAAATCAAATTGCCAGCTATGGTGCTACGCCGAGCCACCCAAGCCGGGAATTTCGCCGACGCGGAATCGCTTGTCGTCGCCGAAGCACGCCGTCAGGTTTTGAAAGGTTTATAAGGTTCCTGGCATGGCCAAGGCAGCGAGCCCCCGAACTTTTTTTCTGAATGAAACGCACGAGCTGGCCCCTGCACAGAAAGGGGGCTTCGGTCGGTTGCCGAAATACGTGGGCATTTCATGGGCGGCGAAGGCTCAAACAATAAGCCAGAGTCTACACACAATCGCTAAACAGGTACGTGCATCACACGACCCGCTCAAAGAGGATAGATATTTCGTCGTTGCATTGCCGGTGTCTGGTGTCGAGAAGTCGTCGACGAACAAAAAGAAATATCCAACGGGTAAATACCGGGAGCCGACTGAATTCGGCGACGTTCATGGCAAAGTCTTCGATCGACTCGGGCTCGACTTGCTGCAAGTCACGGATGACGGAAAGGCCGTGGTACACGCCGATAAAGAAAAGTTTAAACAACTCATGCAGCGCTCGGGATCGCTTGCCAACCTCGGCGCTCGCGAGCAATCGCGTTGGGCCACAATCGAGGCGTTCACAGTAATTCCACCGGAATTACGGGTGGACACGGAGTGGCTTCAGACGCTGAAAGCTGATTACTTTTCCGAATTTGTGATCGAATTACAGCCGGTCTTGAATGCAGTCGAGGTGGACCGTGTCCTGCGTGCGATCGCCGCCCTGTTTGCCGAACGCAAGACTGGCAAGTTGACCGGCACGGGGACTGACTTCTCAGGACGCCACTGGGTACGCGGTCAGGCGACGCAACGTGCCGTCCGAACGATCGCCAAGGATTTCTTCTCGGTGCAGGCAATTCACGCGCCCCTGTATTCGATCGCAGCCAGCATCTCCAAAACACGAATTGGGAGCGCCCGGCCCGCTGCAGCGGCCTCTTCCAAGATGCCTGCGGACCCGCAGACCATGCCCTGCGTCGCGGTCGTGGACCTTGGTATCCCGGATGATCACCAGCGCCTCAGAGAGTTTCGCCGCGGACAATTTATTCCACAAGACGCCCCCCGCGCGCCGGTCGGCAACCACGGCTCACTCGTGGCATCAAGAGTCGTCTATGGCGAGTGCGAGTCAGAAGATGACCTTTGGCATAGTCCGGGATCCTGTACGTTCTACGACGCAAGAGTCGGCAAATATCCCGATGGAACCGGCATTGGCCGTGTCGACGACAAACTGGTCATGGAGGCGCTAACCGGGGTTCGCGGTGCGGCGCCAGATGTTCGAGTTTTCAACTTGAGCATTGGCGACACGCGGCCGTTGGGTGCCTTTCCGCACGTAGAGCAACGCGAAAAGCGGCTTGCCCTGCGTGATCTGGATAACTTTGTTTTCGCCAACGATTGTCTCGTTGTAGTCGCGGCGGGCAACTCCAAGCAAGGCGTAATCCCAAACCCCGCCTACCCAGATCATCATCAGGATCCCAGTTGGGCACTGGGACCTTGGGCCTGCGGGTTCAACACGCTGGTTTGCGGATCGTTTGTTCCACGGCTGACACCAAACGGGCTTGTCGCACACGTGGGCTGGCCAAGTCCGTTCACACGAATCGGGCCGGGGCTCTGCCACGCCCCGATCCCATCCTTCGGTGCAGCAGGAGGCAACACTGACGACGCGTACGGATCGCATCCCGGGCTGGGGGTTTGGGGTTTTTCTGCGAACGGATTACCGGAAGATCATATCGGAACATCGCAGGCCGCCCCGATTCTCGCTCGAGAAGCTGCCCTGACTCTGCAACGACTATCAGATTTTTGTGTGCCTGGGACCCAACCATTTGGAGTCACGGCTCGGGCCTTTCTAACACTGACCGCGACTCCCACAACGAACGATGAAACGATCCGGGTACTGGCGCAGCGGACTTTGGGAAACGGACGGGCTGACGTGAGACGGCTCACGTCGCCAAATGCAGGCTCGGCGGTCATTCTATGGCAAGGATGTATCGAATCGCCTGATGATAAAGTCCGCGTGCAACTTCCGATCCCTCTCGCCTGGCTGGCCGAAGCCGAAAAACCTGTCCTGCGGTTAGTGCTCTGCAGTGACCCACCCGTAAATGAAGCCGCGCACGCAAAATGGGCTTGTCGTCGAGTTAAACCCGTACTGCATTTGTCCCCGGACGGCCCCACCGTAACTGCTCCGCGGGGTGGCCATCAAAGTTTTCCGGTCATCGACAGACCGTACAAGCTGGATCGCTACAAACCGAGCGGCGAGACTCCGGCGACGGAGGATTTATGGCTGTTGGAACTGTCGTACGATGAAATCGCGGCGTATCCGCCGGCCATGAACTTCGATCCGCGCCAGCGCGTAGCGTTCGCCGCCGAGTTGCTGGATGTGGGCGAGAGCCCCGCCGATCCGCAGACTGCGATGCAAGCGCTCCCAATCGCAATTACGATGAATCGACTGTCGATTCAGCCCGTGCCGATTCGCAGCCCCATCATTGTCCGGGCTGGTTTTTCGTGAGCGCATCGACGAATTCCCTGCGAGCGGTCGCGTGAATCTGGGGAATCTGGGGACACAGTTTTTTCTGAAGTTGCTCGAACGTTTTCCTCGTGGGATGGGCTGTGTTTATCGATCACGCCTATCGGCTGGGCGATTTTGGCGACCGTTCGCTACATTTCTCAGCAGAATTCGCCTGGCTTCCCCGATCGTGATGCGGAGCGGGGCGCAATTTGGTTGTGACTGGCCTCGTGAGGCAGCGTCGGCTGGACCGTCGGCTGGTCGACGGACGTGAAACGCAGCACAGGAATCGACCGCTACGCGGTGGGTGACTTACGCGATTCGACCTCTCGATAGAACTGGCGGGTAGCCGACGGGACGTTGTAGCGGTGCTGATGGACCCGGCTGGTGGTGCCGTCGATCGTCGTCGGGGCGCCGGCGACAACGAATAACCGTCGGCCAAAGTGGGCCACCATATCACACCAACCTTGGTGATCGAGTTGGAGGCGTTCGAGAATCGGCCCGACCGTGTCTGGAATCCGACCTTTCTTCCCCTGCGCCAGTTGCCGGCCGGTCCAATCCAGTAACTGCAAATAATCCCCCAGCGACATCTGCAGAAAACCCTTGTCGCTGCACCGGGTGCCGGTCTTGTTCAGGACCGGTCCCAGTTCCGCGTCTGGACGCTGATCCAACGCCACAGGCGCGAGAAATTGATCGGGAGTGACTTGCGCCTCTGACGCGGGTAATAAGTTTTGGCCCCCCGCAGGCGCGTCCGCCTGGCTCTCAGTGACCTGTGGCGGTGATGAATCGGCCGGGGTGGAGGCGGGCGACTCTTGCAGCGCTTGAATTCGGCGTTGTACCGAGGTCAACCCGCTCGACTCCAGCGTTTCCGCCAGCGCAGCTCGAATCGGATTCAGGTCTACATAGGCGGCGCAGGCCAGGAGCGCTTGCTCGTCAAGCAGTCGCACGGCCTTAAAGCGCGCCTGAAAGAACTTGCCTAACTGTTGATCTTCCTCGTTGGCCCGCCGGGCAATCTGCTGACACAAAATTCGCATTCACCACGAGATGTCGCTCAACCGCGAGCGATTGGTTTTCAACCGGGATGCATCCACGCGAATCGTATTCAATTCCTCCTCGGTCGGCTCGGCCGCCTGGCCCTCGGGCGTTTTGTGAAACGGGCACAGAGTGAGTCAGCGCGGTTCCACTCTCTACTGCTCTACGCTCTCCTGCTCTCTGCGGCTACGCCGCAGCGGTCGTCTCCGAACAAAAAGCACCGCCGGACAACCCGATTCATGACATGGACAATCGCGATTTCACTGGGATCGAACACCTCAGCACGCGCCAAACGAGCCATCGCGGCCTCCGGTTACCGAGAGCGTCACGGAACGCAAACAACTGCCATCCTCAGCAGGCCTGTACTGAACACGGTGCACTACTGCGTGTTGTTACACCAATCACGGATCTGTTTTGCAAGCGAGGCACAGCAAAAGCGGTGCCTCGCTATTTGTTGCCGTTGCCGTTCGGCTCGTGGATTTCCTTCAGCTTTTTTCCGAACCGGCCAATCTCTTCGGCCTGGAAGCGATTGCCGTATCACTGAAGAAGCTCGCCTTCGTCGTAAATATTGACATGTGTTCGTTTGCGGTTTTCCCCGAGACGTCGAATGATTTGGCGATGAAGCGCTGCATCAGCCAGCCGGTTTGCCCGTCGAGACGAACGACTGGACTCGTGTGGCAACATGACGTACACTCCATCACATAGAATTCGTGACTCCTCGTCTGTTGGAAAACTTCCTCATGGCAAGCACAAACGCCAAGCAAACCGCTCGCTTAAACTTCAGGTTAACCCCGGATCTGAAACAAACGATTGAAGAAGCGGCAGCCGAACTTGGACAGACTGTGACCGACTTCGCAATCTCAACGCTGGTGCAAACCGCCCGCAAAGTGATTCACGAGCGCGATGTGACGATCCTTTCCCGTCGTGACTGGGAAATCTTCACCGAACTGATCGACGATTCGTCTGCCAAACCCAATGCAGCCTTGGTGGCAGCCGCCAAACGCTACAAGAAACAGGCGCGCTGATGCCTGAATGGGAGATTCAGCGCTTGAGCCAGCAGCACGAGCGCGGCGCGTTCGATTGCGGGCATTCGTCATTGAATGACTGGCCCAAAATGCAATCGGGCCAGTTCGATCGACGCGATCTCGCTCGAACGTTTGTCGCTATTGAATATGGCCAGACGGTTGTCGCAGGCTACTACGCCCTCTCGAATCACCGAGTTTCCCGTAACATGCTGCCGGCCGACGAGGCGAAAGGTCTGCCCCGAATTGCGATCCCGGTCGTGTTGCTCGGTCGACTCGCCGTTGATCGCAGTCGTCAAGGCTTGGGACTGGGGGCATTTTTGCTGATCGATGCGATGCGAAGAGTTCAGCAGATCGCCGAACACGTTGGCGTGCGGGCGATCGAAGTCGACGCGATCGATGCGACGGCGCAACAATTCTATTTGAAATTCGGCTTCAAATTGCTGCTTGATGATCCTCATCATCTGTATCTGCCAATGTCAGCGATTCGAGCGTTGAAGTTGCCGCCGCTCTGATTCGTGCGCAGCATACGAAGGGCTTTGTCATCGTGCCCAGTGGCATGGAGCCGGCCAAACATGGGGACACAGCACTTCTTCGGCCGGCAATTGGGCCGCGGCAAGAACGGCCGCATCCCGGCGACTATCGAGCCGATTCTGCAGCGTCTGCAACTCGATCGCCAGGGCGGGTGTGATCTTGCGCAGCATTTTGGCCGGCGGGAACACGGCCACACAACACCAGCAACAGCCAGCCGGTGGGTTTCACCGAAGCCCCGGCGACCGCATTTCCCTTCGTCCGGTTGACGGACGGAACAGGTCCACAGATTTTCAAGATTTTCACAGATCAAAAACAGGGTGCCTGCCCTGGCCCAACCACAGGCCCCCCGATCACATTCCCCTCGCACCCCCGCATCAAAAAATCTGTGTCCATCTGCGTTCATCTGTGCCCCCCCTGCTTTTCCCCAGCGTAGCCCCCCGTGATCTCAGCCGAACCGCACCGCGCACTCAAACCCCGCCGTAACCTATCCGTGAAATCCGCGTCATCCGCGGTTCCCATTCCTGAGTCTTTCTTTCGTGTGATTCGTGTTTTTCGTGGTTTCCCCCCGTGTCCAGCCCGGCAACCTCACCAACTTGGGAACACACCACTTTAACCGCGTCGCCACCCGCCCCACCCTGCGAGCACGGGGACACAGCACTTTTAACGCAGTTGTGAGACGCACCTCGGCAAGCGCGAAGAGATTCCAGGCAACCTGGCCGAGCGGATTCGCGAATTCGTCCTGTGTTTGGAAACGTAGCGGATACTGCCGGGATAAACCCGGCAGCTCGCTGGGCTGCTTGCTCCGAGGGCATTCGCTGAGACACCGCAGCGCTTCATGCCGAATAGGGGGACACAGCTTTTGCTCCGCCCCTCTGACTGGCCAGCGTTTTCGGGTCGTTAGATTGCGCGTAGACGAATCGAGAGTGCTTCAAGACCGCAGGGCCCCGGACCACGAGCCGCTTTGGTCAATTCTGCTTTCCGAGGCAGAGTTTGGATTGGGATGAGGCGTGCCTCGCCGGACTAGCCGTTGCACAATGACTGGGATTTATTCCGACTGATGCTCGCGGTAAACTCACGGAATGGCTGCTTCAGACTCCAGGGCCAGCGCGCATAGATAGGTAGAATACGTAGTCTAGCGCGAATGATTCCGAACTGATATATCTCGGTAATGGCAAATCCGCAGAGCCGCGTGTGACGGAACATCGCGTGGCGGATATGTCGATCGCATATCGAGATCGGAAGCATGTCCGAAAAGCTGGTCAACATTGAGTCGATTGGTTCGTTCTTCGAATCCCTGTCGGATCCGCGACATCTGCGCAACCGAAAACATTTGTTGGGGGACATTATTGTCATCTCGGTTTGCGGATTGATCTGCGGTTGCGACGGTCCCACGGCGATCCATCGCTGGGCCGCCGAACG
>JAFEBR010000838.1 GCA_018242565.1 Planctomycetota bacterium
GGCTGGCGCCCTTCTCCACGGCCAGCTCGACCACATCAATGGCATTGTGAATCAGTTCCAATGATCCGCCCAAGTTCAGGCCACCCACCACGATCAGACCGCCCCGCAGGCTGCGATTGATCAATGTACTGCACATTGCCAGGAGCGCTGCCACGCCGAGAGACTGGCCGGCTTTGGCCGCATCGTACGCGCGTAGCTGCACCGAAAACTCGTGTTCGCGGGGGTTGCGGTCGCCCACCAATTCCGAGGACCGAGAATTCAAGTTGGCTTCGGCATACTTCACAGACTCTGAAAACGCCGGGGGCGCGGGGCGGTTGAGAATCTTGACGCTGCTGCCGGGGCCTTCGGTCACTTCAATTCGGTACAGCCCCGAGCCTTCGTCCTGCGTGCCGGGGCTGATCGTCCAGACCTGGCCTGGTGGCAACGGGTCACGTCCGACGTGGTCTTCGCTTTGCAATTCGGGCGTCACGACGAACTTTTCCACGCCGTCTTGGCCCAGAGTGTAACTAAATTGCGTATTGCGAAACTCGGCCGACCCGATGCGCTTTTGCTGTTCTTTTACGCGTCGTCGGCACTCCAGCGCCAACCGCACGGCCCACTCCAGATCGTCGTCCGATACAGGCTCGTCGGGCGAGGGGTGCATCAGCTTGAGCAAACCGCTGACGGTCTTCACGACGGCATTCTGGTCGCGGCCACTCAGCGACCCGCCAAATGTCACGCGCCCCTGTAAAGTCGCAGCGCGACTTTGGGACCGCAACCTCGTCCAGCATTCGCTCACGAAATCCGAGACGAGACCGAAATGATTGGTCTTAATCGGTTCGGCAATTTTCGGCACATCCCATCCGGGAAGGTAGCAATGAATACGGTCCATCAGGGCCGTGTCGTTGCGCATTTCGGGAGGCATCGGTCCGAAGAGGTGACCGATGCGCTGCTGATGCTGCACGTCCACATCGAAGTTGCCAACCATCACGATGGAACCGTAAGCCCGAATGCTCTCTTTGCCTCGGCTGAACTCGCCCGATTCCATGTAACCCTTCATGATGTTGACGCCGTCCTTCTGGTCGAAGGACACGCCCGAGACTTCATCGAAACAGACGACATCGTACAGGCACACCAGCCCTCGTTGACCGCTGGCGTTATTCACGAACATGCGCGCGACCGAGGCTTTTCCGCCCGACACGAGATGTGCGTAAGGCGAGATTTGCTGATACAGGTGGGATTTGCCCGTGCCGCGGGGACCGAGTTCGACCAGGTTGTAATTGTTCTCCACGAACGGAATCATGCGCAACAGCATGGCGTCGCGGTTCCGTTCGGTCATTGCTGTCGGTTCCAACCCCACGCTTCGCAGCAGGAAGGACTTCCAGTCCGCGGAGCTGAACTTCTTTCGCCCCGCGCACAGAGCGTCGAGTACATCGCGTTTGGAAAGTTGAATCGGCCGGAGGGCGGAAACGGTAAAGGGACGGCCGTTCTTCTCCTGCGCGATCACCGCGTCGTAACTCAGATCAACCTCGGCGTAGAAGCCCCCCGTGAGCATTCGTTCGTTATCCCGGACGAGTTTGTCGTCGATTCCCACATCCTTAAGTTGCAGGCTGGGAAGCGTGGCGAGGTACGAATCGGTCTTGGCGTTCAAACGGGCGGAGATGATGTCGATCAACTTCACCGAGCCCGTATCACGGGCGCGGGCCTTGAACAATTCTTCTTCGCCACTGCGGAC
>JAFEBR010000083.1 GCA_018242565.1 Planctomycetota bacterium
ACCCGGGTGTCGCCGGGACCAGAGTTTCTCTCCAGCCACCAGAGCCACGGCGACCGGGAGTGCCGTTTCCAGGGTCAGCAGCCAGGGAAAGGGGTAAGAGAGGTGAGCCGTGGTGGCGACCCAGAGAATTTGGAACAGTAACAGGCAGGTGATGGCCAGGATCAGCGTGGGGGTCAGGCCCACGAGAATGGCGATGACGGCGTTCCAGGTTTCGATTTCGAGAAAGCCCCAGCGCGGCGCCAGAAAACTGCTGAACTCGCGCAGGTGGCGGATTTCCTCGGCTTCCGGGCGAGTTTCGGGCTCTCGTCGGGGGGGATTCGGGTGTTCGGCCGGGGGCAGGGCGAATTTGAGTGGACCATCGGCCGAGGGAAACAGTCCGGCCGGTCCATACGCGGATTGGGCCACGGTCTCTGGCGATTGCTGCTGCAACCGCAGTCTCCAGGCGGACAGCCAGCCTCCGATATAGCCTCCGCCGGAAACGGTGGATAAGTAGTCGACCAGTGGCAGGACCTGCAATTGTGCCAGGCTCTGGAGCAGACCCAGGTTGAACGTGGCACTGCGAATGCCACCGCCCGACAGAGCCAGTCCGACGCGGTCGGTATTCAGGTTCTTGATCCACGGCTCGGTTTGCCAGGTGCCGATGTCGTCGGGATGGCACGATTCGCATTCCTGAAGCAGTCGACGTTCCTGTTGGTCAAGCGCCCGAAAATCTCCGGGTACGCTACAAGCCTCGTAATCGGCGGGGGCCAGTTGCCGTCGTTTCCGCGAATCGATGACACGCCAGCGACAGTCGTTGACCCACCGGCGGGCCACCCCTCCGGATCCCGCCACGATGGCCCCGATGACGATAGCGAGCAGTCCGAACTTGACCTGGGCTGCCAGGCGAATCGTCGGCAGGACGCGTCGGACCTGTTCAACAAATTCTGGATGCGGGAAGTCGGGCGGCGATTCGGGAAGTCGCTGTGCCTGCTGGATCAACTGCAGCAGGTGGGGGTTCTCGATCATGCCATCGCACAAGGCGGCGAAGATCAGGCAGGTGAGTCCCGCGAGCCAGAACCAGAAGTAGACCCGATCAGAGTCCTGGTTGGGCTCGTGATTGCGAGCGAGCAGTACGTAGACAAGAGTCCCGCACAGAAACAGCACCAGAACATATAAACGAATGTAGGAGGTGGAATCTTCGATCGTGGCGCGCTCGGCGGTTTCGAGCAGTGTGGCGGGGGTGCGCCAGTGTCCGAGCATCGTCGCGGCTGACTGGGCATCGGGGGCGAGTTGCAACCCCAGTAGGCCGAGTGGCGTTTGCGAATTGGATTTGAGGGAAGATTCGTCGGGCGCCAGCAGGAGCAGCGAACTCATTAGCAGCCAGACGGCGATCAGAAAGCCCGCGGCCTGCAGTCGCACCGAAAACAACTCGGAGTCTTTGACCAGGGCGGCACTCTGAATGACCCGAGCAGGCATGGCGTGGACCTCTGGCGTAACGGTGACCCGACGAGGGGCAGGAACGGAACCCGAATTCCAGCCTACCGTCGATTCAGGCGCTCGCAAGCTGGATGTGCGCCAAATTGTCGGAGAGAGTCTGGACGTTTTGGGGCGAATCGTCCGCGAATGGGGGGTGATCGATATACCCCGAGCGTAGGGGCACTGTCGGTGGGGACGGTCGCCCTGCGATGTCGGTGGTTTCTGGAGGATTTGGCGGCCATGAGTCGACACTCGCTCTCGTGGAAAAGAAAGCCTGGCTCGCGCAGGTGGTCGTGTGCCGAGAGAACCTGCCTGGCGAGTCCTGAAACAGTGGAAACGCGGTCGAGAAATGGCGATTGAGAAATGCAGATCTCGATGAGGTGGGGCTGGCGTCGTGTGCGGTTTTCTTCAGGGGACCGATCTGCGGGCGGTTGAAGAATCCGCCTGCGTTGGTGCCGGTCGTGCAATGAGTCCTGTGTAAGACCGGTCAGAGACAAGGATGTGTGCCTGACCACGAGGGCTGGGGAACTGGGCATGTTTGTTGTTCTCGCGGGCTGATTCATTCGCCCAGGAACCCTTCCGGAACTGCCAGTCACGCCTGGATGTGTCGCGATTTCGCCTTGACGCGACTTTTTGCTTAATGCGTGAGCATCTGTGCTTGCGATTTGATCTCTCTGGTCTGTGCTTAAGTTTTGGGCATGTCGATTTTGGCGGCTGTGGATGCGTTTGGACGTTTGGTTGCGTGGTGCGGGGTGTGTTGGGAGCGTTTTTTGTTGTTTTTTGCGGTGTTTTCTTCGTTTTTGAGGTGTGCTGGGTGGTTGTGGGTTGGGTCGGGCTGGTGCGAGGCTGGGTGATTGGTTTGGGTTTTGCGGACTGTGTGGGGTGGTTTGGTTGTGTTGGTGCTGTCGATTTGATTTTCTGGTAATTTGGGCTGTACACGTTTCGATGTCGTCGTCACAATGAGCACATTCGTGACCGCAGGGGGGAAACCAGCCCGGATCTGAGATTTCAGGCAACCCTTGGTCGAAACAGTGGTGTACAAGAACGGCCCAGAAAAGGAGTGAAGCCATGCTTGTTTTGTCGCGGAAGCCCGGAGAGAGAATTCTCATTGGCAACGAGGTGAAGATTACGGTCATTCGCATTGGACCCAACAGCGTGCGAATTGGGATCGATGCCCCGGGGCACATGAATATCGTGCGAGAAGAGTTGTGCCTGAATGCAGATCAGGCGGCGCTCGCCGGGATCACGGACATTGAAGTTCACGAACAGTCGGGTCCCAACCTGCCCCGCTGATTTGTGTCTGGCACCGGCCAGGGATTCGTCGCAAGCGAATCTGAGCAGTAACCTGAGTTCGACTTACCCGAAGTGTGGCGTGCAGTCGCTGGTGAATTCCAGGCTGTGCGAACGTCGGGTTTTTTTGTGCGCGCTGCCGGAATGGACCGACCGGTGGGGGCCATCTTCCTGCCGAGGCGGGGCCCCCATGGCGCTGCGGCAGATTTCTCGCGGGTCCCGGATCTCCGGACGTGCGTTGAAGTGCGACGGGCACTTTGGGGGCAGAGTGTCTGTGTCCGTTGCCGCCGGGGAGCGATGAGCAGTATCATATCGATGTTGCTTAACGCGTTCATGGCAGACGCTGATAAACAGCAGGCGCCTGGCGGCGTCTGTGTTACAGGAGAACCGACGATGTTGGAACTGCATGGTCCGGGCAAAGTGCACACCTGTGACGGGCTGACCCGTCGCGATTTTCTCCAGGCGGGTTCTCTGGGCGCTGTCGGCCTGGGGATGTCCGAATGGTCCCAGTTGCAGGCCGCCGGAGCGATTGACCCGCAGAAAAAAGACATGAACGGGATCATGATCTTCAATCTCGGAGCTCCCAGTCAGCTCGATACGTGGGACATGAAGCCGAACGCGCCGGCTGAAATTCGCGGACCATTCCAGCCGATTGAAACCCGGGCACCGGGAATTACGATCTCGGAAATGTTCCCCGGGATGGCGCGGCATGGCGACAAGATTTCGTACGTGCGGAGCGTGTACCATACGGCTGCCGCCGTGCATGACACGGGCCACCAGATGATGCAGACGGGGCGATTGTTCAGCGGCGGCCTCGAGAGTCCGCATGTGGGCTGTGTACTGGGCTATTTGCGGGGCCGTAAATCTGACTTGCCGCCACATGTTGTGTTGCCCGAAAAGATGGGCCCGACGGGGGGCAATCTGCCCCATGGCCAGGAAGCCGGGTTTCTCGGCAAGCAGCACGACCCGTTCGTCCTGAACGCCGATCCGTCGGCCAAGGATTTTCGAGTCCCCGATCTCCTGCCGCCGACCGACTTGCCGGTGGTCCGCACCGATCGTCGTCGACGCTTACGCGAAGTGGTCGATACGGCGGTGAAAGATTTCGAAGCGTCGCCACAGGCGAAGTTGATGGATGCCAGTTTCGAGCAGGCCTATCGACTGATGACGTCGGCCTCGGCACGGGAAGCATTTGCCCTGGAGCAGGAACCCGACGCAATACGTGACAAGTATGGTCGTAATCGGTTCGGTCAGTGCCTGCTGCTGGCACGGCGTCTAGTCGAGCGAGGGGTTCGGTTCGTAACGGTGAATACGTTTTTGACAGTGTTCAACGAGATCACCTGGGATATTCACGGCTCCGTGCCGTTTACATCCATTGAAGGGATGAAGAAAACCGTGGCCCCGATGTTCGACCAGGGGGTCTCGGCGCTGCTCGACGATCTGGCCGAGCGGGGGATGTTGGAAAATACGGTGATCCCCGTGTTGGGAGAATTCGGTCGCACGCCGAAGGTGAATCCGGCGGGGGGACGCGATCACTGGCCGCAGGTGTGGACGGTGTGGTTTGCGGGTGGCGGCATCAAGGGGGGACGTGTCGTGGGGGCCAGCGACGACATCGGCGGCTACCCAGTGGATCGACCGGTGACGTCGGCTGAAATCGCCGCCACGATCTACCATTCCCTGGGGATTGACCTGGAACACATCCTCCCCGGTCCGCAGCGGCGTCCGGTGCCGGTGGTGGACTCGGGGACGCGCGAAATCCGCGAACTGTTCTAAGAGTGTGGCCCCTGATGTCCACCGGTTCCCAATCGCTCGTCGCCGTGGAGGTTCCGGACCGGTGTGCCCTGCGGATTACAGCAAGAGTTGAATTCCCGCGGACCCGCGAGACCGCTCTGGTGTAATCCTGTTGCGAACTCAATCGAGCGCACGAAACGTAAGCGAACTCAATCAGCACAAGGGAAGAGTGACGATGGCCCGTCGATCGAAAAGTTGGATACGCACCCTGTTTGTGCCAGATTCCAGGGGGGCGGGCCGGAGGGGTTTCCTCAGCGGCTGTCCGGCTCGCTTGGTAATCGTCGTGGTCGTCGCCGGTGCGGCACTTGGCTTCGACAAACTCCGCGGGGATCCGAGTGAACCTTCACGGCTGGTCATGCTTCCGCCGGCGCCGCGGTTGACGGGGCCTCATGCCAATCAGCAGTTGATCGTCGAACGGGAGCGTGCAGGCCAGTTTGCCGGGGACCTGACGGCACAGGTGAAATTCGTCTCATTGCAGCCGGAAATCGCGGCAGTGACACCTCAAGGAATGGTGACACCGGTCAAGGATGGCACGGCGACCATTCGTGGCGAAGTGGATGGGCACGTCGTCGAAACCCAGGTGGTCGTCACGGGAGCGCAGGGAATTGAACCCTGGAGTTTCCGACATGATGTGCAGGCGGTGTTCACGAAGACTGGCTGCAACATGGGGGCCTGCCATGGGGCGCAGGCGGGAAAGAAAGGGTTCAAACTGGCGCTGCGCGGTTACGACAGCCCCATGGATTACAACACTCTGACTCGTCAGACGCGGGGCCGGCGCGTCAATCTGGCAGACCCCGAGCGCAGCTTGATTTTGTTGAAAGCCACGGGGGCGATTCCCCATGGCGGCGGTACGCGTTTTGATGAAGACACCCTCGAGTATCGGATTGTTTCTGAATGGATCGCCGAGGGAGCCCCGGCACCCCGGGATGACGATGCCACCGTGACGGAGTTGGAGATTTTTCCCCGTCAGGCGGTGTTGCCCATGTCGGCCACCCAGCAATTGCTGGTGCGGGCGACCTACAGCGATGGTCGGCAGCGCGACGTCACGCGGTGGGCCAAGTACACCAGTACCGAAAGCGGTGTGGCCGCGATTGACGAGCAGGGAAAGGTAACCGTTACCGGCCGAGGCGAGGCGGCGATCACCGTCTGGTTCGCCAGCCGGGTGACGGTGGGCACGATCAGTGTACCTAATGAAAAGACCGTTCCTGCCGAGGTGTTTGCGAACAGTCCGCGAGCCAATTTCATCGATGACCTGGTCCTCGACAAATTACGCCGCTTGAATCTGCCCCCGGCGGGACAGGCCAGCGACAGCGAGTTTCTGCGACGGTCGTTCGTCAGCACGCTGGGCGTGTTGCCGACGGCCGATGAGGCCCGGGAGTTTCTGGCGGATTCCCATCCGGATAAACGGTCGCGGTTGATCGAGCGTCTGCTGGAACGTCCGGAATACGTTGATTACTGGAGTTACAAGTGGTCCGACCTGTTGCTGGTGAGCACGAAGAAGCTCAACGCGCGCGCGGTCTGGTCATTTTCGAACTGGGTCCGCGGGGCCGTAGAAACGAATCGCCCCTGGAATCAGTTCGCTCGCGAGATCATTACGGCCAGCGGCAGTACCATCGACAATGGCGCGGCCAATTACTTCGTATTGCACAAGGATGCCAAGTTGCTCAACGAAGCGACCACGGTCACGTTTTTGGGGCTGTCGATCAATTGTGCCCAGTGTCACGACCATCCGCTCGAGCGCTGGACGCTCGATGATTATTACGGCATGGCCAATCTGTTCGCCCGCGTGCGCAGCAAAAACGGTGATGTTGACGGGGAGTCGATCGTGTTTCCGGTCAGTACCGGTGATATTCCGCACCCGACCCGTGTGGGGAGTCCCGCTCCGCGACCGCTGGATGGCACGGCCCTGACGCATGACGATCCGCGCGATCGTCGGCAGCATCTGGCACAGTGGCTGACTGCTCCCGAGAATCCCTACTTTGCCAAGGCGCTTGTCAATCGCGTGTGGGCGAATTACATGGGGCGCGGCCTGGTCGAAATGGTCGATGACTTGCGTGCCACGAATCCCTCGTCGAACGAACCGTTGCTGACCGCGCTCGCCGACGATTTCGTCAAACATGGTTACGATGTCAAACATCTGATCCGCACGATCATGCGGTCGAATACGTATCAGCGATCACCGCAGGCGACGGCCGAGAATGCGGCTGACGATCGGTTCTATTCACATTACCCGGTGCGACGGTTGTCGGCGGAAGTCATGCTCGATGCGCTGTCGCAGGTCACCGGTGTGCCGACCGAGTTTCCGGATTACCCCAAAGGACTGCGGGCCCTGCAGCTTCCAGATAATAACGTCACCTCGTACTTTTTGAGCGCGTTTGGTCGGCCGGCCCGGGAGTTTACCTGCGAATGCGAGCGGAGTGCCGAACCCAACATCACTCAGACGCTGCACCTGGCCAATGGCAAGACGCTGAATGAGAAGTTGAAGGCTCCGGACAACGTGCTCAAACGCTGGATTGACGAGAAACTGACCGACAGCGAAATCGTCGACCGGATCTACCTGGGGGCGTTGTCGCGATTTCCTGCACCTGCCGAGAAAGAACGGCTCGTCGCAGCACTGGCGGAAGCGGTGGCCGGTGCCGCGGACGACACAGCCAAGGCCACGGCTCGCCGTGAAACGCTGGAAGATCTGCTGTGGGCCGTGCTGACGAGCAAGGAGTTCTTGTTCGTCCTGTAGGGGCTGGCGGTGAGACGGTGTAGAGGACGTTGCTTGAATGGTCTCTGCTGCGACGTTTGCTGCCCGTCGGCTGTTTCTTCTTGAAAACTCTGTGTTTACTGCAACGGACGATTGAATATGCGGTGCCTGATGAAGCGACTTGGGTTCGGGCTGGTGGTCGGCGTGGCGGCTCTGCTGAGTGCACTGGGCGGTCGGACGACGGTTGCGCAGGAACCGGTGACGCCGACGTATGAACAGCATGTGGCGCCGTTTTTCAAAACCTATTGTTTGGGCTGTCACGATGGGGGCGACGACAGTAAAGGGGGGCTGAGCCTGCTGTCGCATCAGACGCTGCTCGAAGGCGGCGATAGCGGCCCCGCGCTGGTGCCCGGCAAAAGCGGTGAAAGCCGGCTGGTGCGCATGCTGGTGGGATCCTTGAAACCGCAGATGCCACCCAAGGATTCCAAGCAGCCCAAGGCGGAAGAAATTGAACTGGTCAAACGCTGGGTCGATCTGGGGGCCAAGGCCCCGGTGAGTGCCGCCCCGCAGTCGGCCGCCGAGTTGAAAGTTCGGCACATTGCGCCCAAGACGTCAGTCAGTGCGGGGATTACGGCCGTCGTGTACAGTCCCGATGGAAAGTGGCTGGCGGCGGCCCGACATCGCGACGTGTTGCTGCTGCAGGCCGAGACCGGGCGGGTGGTCCAAACGCTGGCGGGGGCGGCGAATCCGATCAACGCGCTGGCCTTCAGTCCCGAATCACTGCAGGTCGCGGCTGCCGAAGGTTTGCCCGGCGTGGTGGGTCACGTCCGATTGTGGACGATCGGGAATCCGGAACCGCGTGAATTGTCGGGACATGGCGATTCGATTTACGCGGTGGCCTTCCAGTCGGGCGGCCAGCGCCTGGTTACCGCCAGTTATGACAAGCTGTTGCTGTTGTGGGATGTGGCTGCCGGAAAACCCCTGTTGCCGCTCAAGCATCACACCGGCGCCGTGTTCGCCGCGGCGTTTGCGCCCGATGGAAAGTCGATCGCCTCCGCCAGCGCCGATCAGACGGTGAAACTCTGGAATGCCGAGACAGGGCAGCGGATTCTCACCCTGACCGAGGCCACCAAGGCGGTCAACGCGGTCGCCTTTCATCCGCGGGGGCAGGAACTGGCTGCCGCCGGTGTTGATAAGATGATTCGCGTTTACGAGTGGAATGGCACCACGGCGAAATTGAAACGGAGTGCGTTTGCTCACGACGCCGCGATTTTGTCTCTGGCGTACAGTCCTGACGGGGGGACGTTGTTCAGCGGTTCCGAAGACCGGCGGGTCAAGGCGTGGGATGCCGCCACCTTGCAGGAACGGCATGTTTATCCGGCGTTTGCTGACTGGCCCCAGGCGCTGGCGGTGCATCCGGGTGGCGCTCAACTCGCGGTCGCTTTGGCCAATGGAGATCTCGCCGTGGTCTCGACCACGACGGCCCAGACTGTCCGTGAGGTGCTGAAAGCAGGCAAACCGGTGGTGGCGGCTGGGCGCGGGACGGGGCCCGGTGTCTCTGGCGCACGAGGCCTGGCCGGTTGGACGAGCATTCTCGCGACAGCCGTGTTGAGTCAGAATGGGGCTGCCGAGGGGGCCCCGAAGCCGCAGCCGAATCCCCCCCTGCCACGGTTGGATGCAGTCAGTCCGCGGACGATGCAGCCCGGGAGCAAAGTGAAACTGACGCTGTCGGGGCAGAATATCGCCGACGCCGATCGGCTGTTGATCTCGCCGGGTCATTTGTCGGCGACGCTGGTTCCCGGCGATGGAAAAAATGTCAACCAGGCGTTCTGCGAGGTGGAGATTCCCGCCGATTTTCCGCCGGGCATGGTGGCGCTGCGACTGCACACGCCGTTGGGGAGTACGGCGGCCAAATCGTTTTATGTCGGGCCGTTCGCGGAGGTCGGCGAAAAAGAAGACAACAATCGCCGCGAGTCGGCGACTCCCGCGGCACTACCCGCGACGCTGGTCGGCACGATTGCCACCAAGGGGGATCGCGATCTGTGGGTGGCCGAGGCGCCGGCAGACAAAGATGTCGTGTTTGTGCTGGTTGGTCCGCAACTGGGCTCGGCGCTGAATGCCAAGGTCTCGCTGCTCGATGAATCAGGACGCACAGTGGCGAGTGCGACGCGACAGCCCTGGCTGAGCGAAGTGGTCATTGCGCATCGGTTCGATCGGCCGCAGTTTTTTAATGTTACGGCGGCCACCGAGATCTACACCGGGGGAGGGAATCACTTTTATTACGTCCATGCTGGTACGTTTGCCTATGTTCGCAGCGCCTTTCCGCTGGGGATGAAATCACTCGATGGGGGCGCCCCGGCCGGCGATCAAGTGCAGGCGATCGATGTGCGCGGGGCGAACCTGCCCGAGGGGACACGGGTCGTTCCGGTCGCCGCCGTGGGGACCCAGTTCGTGTCCGTCGGCACGCCACCCGCGAAATCATTGAATACGGTGCGGTTCCTGTCGAGTTCCTTTCCCGAATATGCCGAGGCCGAGCCCAATGACATGCCGGCCCAGGCGCGACTCGTGCCGGTTCCCAGCGCGATTTCCGGCAGAATCGCGAAGTCGGCACGGGCTCCGGGGACCGCGAGTCCCTCGGCCGGTGATGCCGATCTGGTGATGTTTGAAGCCAGGCGCGGTGAACGGCTGACGCTGGAAACTCGGGCACGCCAGGCCGGGTCGCCGCTGGATACGGTCATTGATGTGCTCGATGCCGCGGGGCAACCCGTCCCCCGCGCCACCTTGCGATCGGTGGCCGAGACGTATTCGGTGTTGCGCGACCACGATTCGCGGAGCGCCGGTATTCGGTTGCAGCACTGGGAAGACTTTCAGCCGAACGACCTGCTGATGCTGGCGGACGAAATCGTCAAGGTGCAGATCATGCCGCTGGGGCCCGATGAAGACGTGAAGTTCTTCCAAAAGGGGGGCGTGCGGATGGGATTTCTGGGGACGACTCCGCAGGCACACGCGATTAACAGTTCGGCTTACAAGATTGAAGTCCATCCGCCGGGAACGACGTTCCCGCCGAATGGGATGCCGGTGGTCACGCTGGCTTATCAGAATGACGACGGCGGCCCTGGGTTCGGCAGCGACTCGCAGATCTTGTTCGATGTGCCGGCCGACGGTCGGTATTACGCGCGGGTGCGTGACGTGCGGGGGCTGGGAGGAGACGACTTTGTCTATCGACTGGTGATCCGTCCCCGCCAGGAAGATTTCCGGGTGTCATTGGATCCCGAGAATCCGAACGTCCCGCGCGGCGGCAGTCTGCCCGTGACGGTGAACCTCGATCGGATCGATGGGTTCAATGGTTGGGTGGACATTCGGTTGGAGGGGCTGCCCGCCGGGATCACGGCGACCGCGACCCGGATCGGTCCGGATTTGTTCACGGGCGTGCTGACACTGACTGCGGCTGAGACTGCAGGTTCGCCTGCGTCGGATCTGCCCGCGGGGACCAACCCGGGCCCGCTGGCGTTTCGGGTGATCGGCAATGCGCAGATCGGCGAAAAGGTCGTCGAACATGCGACGACCCCCGGCTTTGGTCTGCATGAAGTGACGGTGACGTCACCCCCGGATTTGAAGGTGCGAGTCGAACCGTTGGAAGCGGCGATTCTGCCAGGCCAGGAAGTACGGTTCACCGTGACGATTGACCGTCAGAATGGATTCGCCGGGCGGGTGCCCGTGGACGTGTTGAACCTGCCACACGGCCTGCGCGTGCTCGACGTGGGGCTGAATGGTGTGCTGATTAATGAGCAGGAAACGAGCCGCAGTTTCGTGGTGGCTTGCGACCCCTGGGCACCGGCGGGGCCACACCTGTTTTACGCGGCCCCGCGAGTGGAGTCCAAAGGCGAACGGCATGCCTCGGCACCGTTGCGTCTGGATGTCAAAACCCAACCCGCGGTCGCCGCCGGGAACTGAACCGGCACCGCAATCGCGAGGCGAACCGCGTCGCCCGGAGTCTGGCCCGTGCGGACGCGGTGCGCTCTCGAATAGCCAGGGACTGGTCAGCAGCCGCTCTTCGGTTTGTGAACTCTCGGCGGCCGTGTGATTCGCATGCGATGCCAGCCGATCGTCACTGTGTGTCGCGCTGGTGCTTTCCAGACGTCAGTCGCGTCCCTTGTACTCGCCAGCCTGCGTCAATGCTGTCGCTCGCGATGTCGGCGGCGGGAGTTTTTGGACGGGTTCGTGAGTCTCTGAACACTCAGCCGGCGGACCCGGCGGCGTGTCAGCCGCATGGTGGGCGTCGTTTCGGGACCAGACGCGGCGTCGCGTCGTACTGTCGGAACTGATGGTTCTTGAACAGAAGGCAGCAAAGGAAACGAAGGGTTATACGCGGGGACGAATTGTGATGCGGGGCGCTTCGGGTGGTGGGTGGCAGGTGGTGCAGCGTCCCGCCTTGGCGCAAGTTTCCCACGGACTTGGTGCCAGGTCGGCAGCGAGACCCCGGCCACCTTGTGTGGCCGGTGAATCAGATTGAGTGGCTAGAAAAGGGTTGCCTGCTCCCGCCACGACCCCACCGGCCTTGTGCCGGTCGGTGAGAAAGATTGGTGGGCTACGAGGGGTCCCCGGCGGCGCGACATTGACTGCTCGATCGGTCCCGTTGGAGACGAATGGCCTGTATGTCGTATTCGCCGAAGGTTCCTGCGTAATATCCATTCATCCAGACTGCCCCGCGATTGAGTTGGAAAGCCAGATTGTTCTGAAACGCCAACGCGATTTCGGATGGGGAGTGTTCGATATTGCCGCGGAGGGCGAGATGCAGATGGTCTGGCATGACCGAAAGCAGAGCAATCTCATAGCCCTTCTTCCCAGCAATTCTCTGGCACCCGTCGCGAATTGCGATGAGTCCTGGTTCGTCAACAATTCGGCAGCGCCCGTCGACCACCAGCGCAAGATGCAAATTGTACCAGTAACGACCGCTGCCGGAGGCCGCAGGTACCGATAAATCAACGGCCGGATTGCGGATCGTAAACTGCTTCAGAAAGTCGGCGAATCGCGAATCGACGAACTGCTCTTTTGGCACTTGCGACTCAATGTAGTCTTCGACGATTTCAGTGCGATTATTTCCTACCGCCCGAACGGCGAGTTTGCGACTGAACTCCACCGGCGTCTTCAGTGTCGTCCGCAGTTCGTGTTGTAAACGTCCCTTGGCCCGCGTCGCCAGGAACACCGGCGATATGTCGGGTGTCGTGCTGAATGTTAATTGCAGTTCGCGCGGTTTGACCGCACGTTCGAGCAGACGCAGGCCATCTTTTTCCCATGCGATGGTCAGCGCGCCCCACGCGTCTGGAGCGAGTTGGGTTAGATCACCGCTGACGGCCCAACCTGACCAAGTGTAGCGCAAGGCATACGCGGGCTTCTGATCGACAGAGCTGTAAAGCGGTCGGGCGGCCATGGCAGATCAATCTGATTCACCTGCCGGACGAGCCGGCAGGGGTCTTTTGTGGGTGTCTTGGGAGCGAGTCTAGCCGAACAATCTGCTTCACCGACCGCCGCAAGGGCGGTGGGGTCGTGCGAAACGATCTTGATGTACGGTCGGAACCAGGGACGACGAGCCAGGCTTATGCCCAGTAATTTCGGTCGAGCGTGCGGTAGTTGATCGCCTCGTTCAAATGCACCGATGAGATGTGAGGGCTGCGGTCGAGGTCGGCGATGGTGCGGGCCACTCGCAGTATCTTGTCATGTGCCCGTGCAGAGAGGCCCATTTCTTCCATCGCCGATTTCAGCAGCGACTCGGCGGGCGCGTCGAGCTTGCAGTATTTGCGGATCTGTCGAGTGGTCATGCGGCCGTTCAAGGTCGTCTTGTCGGACTGGAACCGCGCGGCCTGGATTTCGCGCGCGGCAACGACTTGTTCTCGCATCTGGGTACTGGTGGTCCCCGTGGTCTGATCGGACAATTCACGGAAGGGGACCGAGGCCACTTCGAGGTGGATATCAATGCGATCGAGCAGGGGGCCCGAGATTTTTCCAATGTACTTTTCCACCTGCATGGGGCTGCAATTGCAACTTCGACGAGGATCACCCCGATAGCCGCACGGGCACGGGTTCAGTGCCGCCACCAGCATCAGACTGGCGGGAAAAGTCACACTCCCCATGGCGCGCGAAATCGTCACGTGACCCGATTCGAGCGGTTGCCGCAAAACTTCCAGAGTCCGTCGATTGAATTCGGGCAACTCATCGAGAAACAGCACGCCATGGTGGGCGAGAGAGATTTCCCCGGGCGAAGGAGTGCTGCCGCCTCCGACGAGGCCCGCTTCACTGACGGTATGGTGCGGGGATCGAAACGGCCGCTGCAACAACAGCGACTGTCCGTCTTTGAGCAGTCCCACGGCACTGTATATCTGGGTGGTTTCGATGCTCTCGACCGGGCTGAGGTCGGGCAAGATCGTGGCCAGTCGCTGGGCCAGCAGCGTTTTGCCGGTTCCCGGGCTGCCCAGCATCAGCAGGTGGTGACCTCCCGCGGCGGCGACCGTCACGGCCCGTTTGGCCATTTCCTGGCCCTTCACGTCGGCGTAGTCGATATCGTAACCGCCGTATTTCGCGGTGACTTCGTGCCAACTGAACGGGATCTGGGTGAGGTGGAGTTGTCCCGAGTAGAAACCGACCGCTTCCGCCAGCGTGCTGACGGCGATTACTTCAATCCCTTCGACGACGGCCGCTTCTTGAGCGTTCACGACGGGAACGAGCAGCCCCTTTTTTCCCTGATCGCGGGCCGCGATCGCCATGGCCAGGGCGCCTTTGACATTTCGCACGGTGCCTTCGAGGGCCAGTTCACCGACGGCGGCGTAGTCTTCGAACCGTGCGGATTCCAATTGACCGCTGGCTGCCAGCAAGCCGATGGCGATCGGCAGGTCGAATGAGGCGGCTTCCTTGGGAAGTTCCGCGGGGGACAAATTAATGACAATACGATCAACCGGGCGCTGATAGCCGCTGTTCACGAGGGCTCGTTCAATGCGGTGCGTGCTCTCTTTGACTGCGCCTTCCGCCAACCCGACCACGATGGTCTTGGGGAGCGCGCCGGGGGAAATATCGACCTCGACTTCCACTGGAGCGGCTTGAATCCCGAAGAGCGAGTAAGTCGAGAGCTTGGCGAGCATGAAGCGATTTGTACCGGGGGCGCAGGACTGGCATAGAAAGGCGGTATGGCCCGTGCATATTGTGGAGCGCGGTGCTGGCTGGTGCAACTGTGGGGGGGCGAAGTTCTCCAGACGCTGTCGATGGGAGCGTGACGACGGCGCCGGCCGGCCTTATAATCGCCGTTTGAGCCAGAGGGACGCGTAATCTCTGGAACAGAAGCAGCTCCCCTGCGCGGAGGGGGGCAGGGGAGACAATCGTGCGGCAGCAGGTGGGATTTGCGATTCAGGCGCTCGTATTGATGATGTTGCCGCTGTTGATTGGCTGGCAGTTGTTTTTCGGGTTTCGTCTGATTCTGATGCCCTCGTGCCTGCTGGTTGCGATCGTGATTTTCTCGATCGGTCATTGGTTGCGTCAAAGTCGTTGAACATTCCGGTGGCCGTCGTTCGTCGGGCGCGCTGGCCATATGGTAAGAACACCCCGGCGGTGAGGCAGGCGTCAGTTGAAGGATCTTGCGAAAACTGTCTGGCTGACTGTGCTGACGTTCGGCATGATCTGTGCCAGCGGCAAGACGCTCAGAGCACAACGCGATCTGGCCCTCGTGCCGGCACCTGCCGTGGTGCTCGATACCGACGCGAATGCCGCCAAAATGCTGGTCGCCGCCCGGGAATTCCTGGCGGCACGTCAATGGGGAGACGCCATTGACCTGTTGCGGCAGACGGCCGATCACCGTGGCGACCGCCTGGTTCCGCTGGAACCGGGGCGTTATGTCAACGTGCAGACAAGTGTCGATATTCTTTTGTCGAGCCTGCC
>JAFEBR010000839.1 GCA_018242565.1 Planctomycetota bacterium
CCGATGTCGGTCCCGTGATTTCGTCCACCGCGCTGCAGAGAATCTCGGGGGTCTTGGAACGGGCCCGCGGGGCCGGTTACAGCTGCCTGTCGCCACATACCGAACAGTCGCACGCAGGCGATTGGGTGTCTGCGGGCTGGTATGTTGCTCCGGCGATTGTCGTTTGCGACAACCCGCAGGCCGAGATTGTCCAGGAGGAAACATTCGGCCCCGTGCTCGTCGTGCAGCCGGCCGATGACTTTGAGCAGGCGCTGACCTTATGCAACGGCGTCACGCAGGGATTGGTCGCGGCCTTGTTCAGTGGGGCGCCGGATCGACAGGCACAATTCCTGGCACAGGCCCAGGCGGGCATGCTGAAAATCAACCAGGCGACGGCCGGTGCGGCCAGTGGTGCTCCTTTCGGAGGCTGGAAGGCTTCGGGGGTCGGTCCGCCTGAACACGGAGTCGGCGATCTCGAGTTCTTTACACGCCATCAAACCATCTACCAGAATCTATCATAGGGACGCGCTGGTGAGTTCTTTGGGAATCTCGACTGGATGTGTCTCCGGACAAGGGGCAGGAGTATGACGCTCATGCAGGCTTCCGACTCAGCCCGATTCCAGCCCTTCAGTCCCGAGGAACTGGAACAATCGCTGATCGATCGCTTCAGCCGAGTCGTTTCTCAGTCAGGCGAGCGGTTGGCCGTTGATGATGGAACGCGGCAGGTCACCTACCGGGACCTGGATCGCTGGGCCAACGGGCTGGCGCGTCGATTGATCGAGTCGCCCGCGGAATCGCCGGTCGTGCTCATGTTTGCGGGTGGCGCCGACATGGTGGCGGCCATCCTGGGAACGCTGCAGACGGGGAGGCCCTATCTGCCCCTCGATGTCTCCGCGCCCTCTGGTCACCTCGAATCGGTCTTACGACAATCTGGTGCCCGGGTTGTGGTCTGCGAGCCCGAGTTGTGTGATCGTGTACGGCGCGTGGCTCCGTCCGAATTGTCGCTGATCGAATGGGAATCGATCGTTCCAGACGACGGCCCGCCGATTCGATCCGCCCGGCCCGATTCGATCGCCTGTATTCTGTATACCAGCGGTTCGACAGGCACGCCCAAGGGCGTTTACCAGAACCACCGCAACCTGCTGCGGCATATATCCAATCAGACCAGCGCCGCGCAGATTGGCTGTTACGACCGGCTGACGCTGCTGACAGCCTTTCATCTCGCGGCTTCATTGACCAACCTGTTTGGTGCACTGCTGAATGGCGCCAGTCTGTTTCCGTTTCGCGTGGCGACGCGTCGGCTGGATGAACTGGGTGATCTGCTCACACGACAGCGACTGACGATCTGGCATTCAGTACCGACCTTGTTCCGCAGGTTGTGTGGCGAATTGCCCGCGGACGTGCGTTGGCCCGACTTGCGACTGGTGAGGCTGGGTGGGGAGTCGGTTGACCGGCACGACCTCGAACTGCTGCGGGCGCGCACCGGTCCTGATTGCCGTCTGCAGGTGTCGTATTCCATGACGGAAACCCACACGATCTGCGAGCAGCAGATTCGAATCGACACCGATTTGCCCGAGGGGGCTTTACCGGTCGGCAAGCCGCTGCCGGGAATCCGCGTACAGATCGTCGATGAACAAGGTCAACCTGTCGCCAGCGGTGAATCAGGAGCCATCGTTGTGGCTGGTCGCCAACTGGCGTTGGGGTACTGGCAACAACCGGAATTGACGGCGCAGACGTTTACGATCGATCCCGAGGAACCAACCGCCCGCAGGTTCCGTACGGGGGATTATGGGCGACTGCTCGCCGACGGCCGTCTTGTGTACCACGGACGGCAGGATTCCCGGGTCAAGATTCGGGGTTTGCGGATCGAACTGGGGGATCTCGAGGCCAACCTGGCGCAGCATCCTGCGATCGAAACGGCGATTGTCCAGTTGTGCGAAGATCCCTCTGACGACCCTTTTCTTGCTGCTTACCTCGTGCCGCTGCGAACGGTGCCTCAACCGACTGAGCAGGAATTTCGCCAATGGATGCGCGACAACTTGGCGCCCCATCTGTGGCCTCGTGAGTTGATCTTCCTGACCGCCTTGCCGCTGACGGCCGCCGGCAAAGTGGATCGCCGCGCATTACCGGCACCCCCCACTCGACACGCGCAGCCTGCGTCGCCCGGATCGGCAGGCGATGATTCTCTGGAGTCGCGTTTGACTCGCATCTGGTGTGATGTGCTGCACCGGGACCAGATTGGGCCGGATGACAATTTTTTCGAGTTGGGGGGGCAGTCGTTGCTGGCCATGTTGGCGGCATCTCGAATCTGGTCCCAACTGCAGATTGAACTGCCTGTCCAGGCGATTTTTGAGGCACCCACCATTGCCCGCCTGGCGGATTCGCTGCGTGCCTCTCGAGTGCCCGCTTCGCACCCACATGTCGCTTTGCGTCGCGTAAAACGTGATGAGGACCTGCCTCTCTCGTTTGCCCAGGAGCGGCTGTGGTTTCTCGATCAACTGGAACCGGGCAGCGCTGCCTACAACATTCCCTGGGTGGCGTCGCTGCGTGGCGAGCTCGACTGTACTGCTCTGCGGCAGGTGTTGTGTGACATTGTCCAGCGACATGAGGTGTTGCGCACACGCTTTCTGTCGCAGGCTGGACAGCCTCGACTGCACGTGCGGGGAGACTCACAAGTCCCGTTGCCGATCACTGACCTGCGATCACGGCCGGGGGGCGAGCGACAGAGTCTGGCCCGCCGTCGGGCGACAGAGATCGTGCGTCAGCCGTTTAACCTCGCCGAAGATCTCCTGCTCCGTGCTGAGATCATTCAATTAGCCGACGACGAGTACTGGCTGGTGATTGTGGTGCACCATATCGCCGCCGACGCCTGGTCCCTGGGGATCTTTCGTCGAGAATTGACGACGCGCTATCGGGCGGCGATCGCGGGGCCTGCAGGAGAGGGGCCGCAACTGCCGGCACAGTATGTCGACTATGCCGTCTGGCACCGACAATGGCTGGAGACCGAAGCGGCCCGCCGCCAAATTGCGTACTGGAAACAGCAGTTGGCAGGTCTGCCAGCGTCGCTGGAGTTGCCCACCGATTTTCCGCGCCCGGCGGTGGCCAGCGGCCGAGGCGCCTGTCGCGAATTCGTGCTGCCCGCAGAGTTGACCGATCGGCTGCGATCGCTGAGTCGCACCGAGAATGCAACGATGTTCATGACGCTCCTGGCAGCCTGGCAGGTGCTGTTATCACGTTACAGTCGGCAGGACGACGTCGTGGTGGGCGCTCCGATCGCCGGACGGCAGCACGCCGAACTGGAAGAGTTGATCGGGTTCTTCGTCAACACGCTGGTTCTGCGTGCGAATCTGTCTGGGAATCCCACGTTTCGCAACCTGCTGGCACAGGTCCGCAGTACAACGCTGGCGGCGTATGCCCACCAGGATCTGCCGTTCGAAAAACTGGTGGCCGAGTTGCAGCCCGAGCGATCGCAAAGTCGAAGCCCGTTGTTTCAGGTGCTCTTCGCGCTGCAGAATGCGCCCCGGGACGAACTCGAATTGACCGGGTTGACCATCCGTCCCGTCACGGTCGACACCGGAACCGCAAAGTTTGATTTGTCCTTGTCGTTGCGTGAGCTGGGATCGGGGCTGCGCGGCACCCTGGAATACAGTACTGATCTGTTTGCTGCCGATACGGTCGATCGCCTGATCGGCCACTATGAAAATCTGTTAGCCGGTATCGTCGCCGATCCGGACCAGCCGATTGAGGCTCTACCGCTGTTGAGCGAGTCCGAACGTCGGCAATTGTTCGACGTCTGGGGGGGGGCTGTCGGTCCCCGCACCGATGAGCGCTGTCTCCCCGAGTGTTTTGAGGCCGAGGTTCAGCGTGCCGCGGCGGGAGTGGCCGTGGTTTGTGGCGATCTCCGAATCACGTTTGGAGAACTGAATGAACGGGCCAATCGGCTGGCGCACCTGTTGCTGTCACAGGGGGGTGGCCCCGATGTCTTCGTGGGTGTGTGTGTGCCGCGGTCCGTGGAAATGCTGGTGGCGATGCTGGCCATCCTGAAAGCGGGAGGGGCCTACGTACCGTTGGATCCGGACCATCCGGCATTGAGAATTCAACAGGTCCTGGAAAGCACCAATCCAGTTCTGGTCATAACGACTCGAACGGTGCAGGCAAGTTTGCCGGCCCAGATTGCCGCCATCGTGCTGGATGACGCAGTCACCGAAAGTCGCCTGCGCGAGAAGCCCGACACCAATCCCCGCGACCCGCGCGGGGCACCTCTGGCCCGCCTCACGGCGGCCGCGTACGTCATGTCGACGTCTGGCTCAACCGGAAAACCAAAGTCAGTTGTGATTGAACATCGGGCTCTGTCGGTCTTTCGCGAAGCATTGCAGTCGGTGCTTCCGTTCGGGCCGGCCCAGCGATTGCTGGCGGTGACCACCATCACGTTTGATATTTCGGTTTTGGAATTGCTGATCACGTTGTCCCGGGGAACGCAGGTCGTCCTGGCGACACGCGATGTCGTGCGCGACCCCGAGTTGCTGTCGCAGTTGATCCGAACAGAACGGCCGTGTACGTTGCAGGCGACCCCCAGCCTGTTCCAAATGCTGCTGTCATGTGATCGTGAGTGCCTGTCGGGATTGCGAATTCTGGTGGGGGGTGAACCCTTGCCGGTCGAACTGGCTCGCGAATTGACGGCACGGGCGGCCAGCGTCTGGAACATGTACGGCCCGACCGAGGCGACGATCTGGGCTACGGTCCACCCCGTGGGACCGGCCGATACCAATTCGACGGCGCCCACCGTCGTGAGCATTGGCCGTCCGCTTCCCAACTACCGCATTTATCTGCTCGATCGATTTCTGCGGCCCGTGCCGGCTGGCCTTCCCGGAGAATTGTATATTGCCGGCCCGGCTCTGGCTCGGGAGTACCTGCACCAGCCGGAGTTGACGAACGAGCGATTCGTATCGGACCCCCTGGCGACGATCTCCGACCAGCGCATGTATCGGACGGGGGATCTGGCACGCTGGCAGCCAGATGGCACGCTGGCGTTTCAGGGACGCATCGACCACCAGGTCAAGCTCCGTGGATTTCGCATCGAACTGGCCGAGATTGAATCGGTGTTGCTGGCACAGCTCCGCGTGCGGGAAGCGGTGGTCGTGATGCGGGATGATGAATCTCGCGGCAAGTTTCTGGCCGCGTATCTGGTGCCAGCCGGTGGGCCTGCGCCGGAGATCGCCTTGCTCCAGAAAGAGCTGTCGGCTCGGCTGCCCGAATACATGGTGCCTGCGACCTTCGTCGTACTGGAGCAGTTGCCTCGACTCCCAAATGGAAAACTCGATCGTCGGGCGTTGCCCGCACCGAGTGTCGTGACTCCGCCAGTGGCCTCGACAACCGAAACCCCCGGCACGGATTTGCAGCGTCAGGTGGCGGGTATCTTTCAAAACGTACTCGGAATGCCTGCCGTCGGTCTGGATGATGACTTTTTTCTGACGCTGGGGGGCAATTCGCTGCTGGCTGTGCAGGTGCAATCGCAAATCAACGCGACCTTTTCGCTGCGACTGCCGTTGCGGGCGTTGTTCGAAACCCCTCGGGTTCGCGGGTTGGCCGAGCGGGTGGCTGCAGAACTTGTGGGTGAAACAGCCGCCAGTCTGCCCAAAACGGCGATTTCCGAATCGCCGCGAGCAGTCGTCGTACCACCCGCGATATCGGCCCGACGACCGACCTGGCGGGGCCGTATCTACCGGTTTATCGCGCTGTCTCAGCACCCTGTGGCCCAGGCGGGGCGCAAACTGTATCGCTCGCTGACACGCTTTACCTTGCCAACGCCGCGTGTGCTGACGATGCCCTTACGCTGGACCTTCGAGTCGTTGCGCTGGGTTGGCTACCTGCTGTGGCGACTCTTGATCTGTGAACCGTTGTTCAAATCGTATTGTCGGAAGTGCGGTCGCGGCGTACGGACGGGAGTCTACATTCACTGGGTGATGGGCCAGGGGGATTTGATAGTGGGCGATCATGTGATGGTCGACGGCAAGTGTTCATTTACTTTCGCCGCGAGATTCTCAGAGACTCCCACGTTGTCGATCGGCAACAATTCTGCGATCGGACATAACGGGATGTTTACCGTTGGCAAGCAGATTACGATCGGTCGCAAATGTCGCATCGCCAGCGATGTCTGGATGTTCGATTCCGGTGGACATTCGCTGAATCCCGATGACCGATTGACCAATCAGCCACTCGACGCCCTGGCGGTCCGACCGATAGAAATCGGCGACAATGTCTGGATCGGACGGCGCGTGGTGATCTTTCCGGGGGTCACGATTGGGGAAGGGAGCGTTATCGTCGCCTGTTCGGTAGTGATGGCGAGCGTGCCTCCCTACAGCCTCGTTTCGGGTTATCCAGCCAAGGTGCTGGCTCAATTGCCGCGCCAGGACGACTCGGCAGCGGTGTGAATTCCACGGCCGTGTGCCCGGATGTTCGGGGCGGTGGGCCACACCGCTGCCCGGAAGGCGTGACTGCAGGCACTGGATTCTGATTTGCCAGCCGGTACGAGAACCTGCTGTGTGGGATGATGACCCGCTGAGTTGGAATATAGTTGGTTGGCCACGGGGGAATCGCGGCGCAAGACGCGAGTACGCAGTTTGGGGTCGCGTGTTTCTCTGGCGTTTGAAGCGCCAAGTCACGAACTGTTTGTGGTCACTATGATTTGACTGTTGGCTGAACGGTGGGGCACGGTCTGGCTATGATAGGAACGTGATTGGCCGGTACGCGATCGCCGTTGTTGAAGACTGTCTGCCGGTCCCTGCCACCGAGGAGTTGCGATATGCCCGCTGCGTTGCTGCTGATTGATTTGCAGAATGATTATTTTCCGGGTGGGCTGTTTCCGCTGTGGAATTGCGAAGGTGTGCTGACGGCGGTCGAATCGCTGGTGGCGCGCGTGGCGGCGCGAGGGATTCCAGTGATCCACATCCAGCACATTGCCAACAGCCAGGCGGGGATTGCGCCGTTCTTCAACGCGGGAACTGCAGGGGCCGAAATTCATCCGCGGATTCGCGCCGCGGCGCCAAAGGCGCCGGTCATCGTGAAAGAGTTCGCCGACAGTTTTGAGCGGACGGAACTGGCGGCCACTCTGGACCGGATGGAGACCACGGAACTCCTGATCTGCGGGATGATGACGCAGAATTGTGTGACCCACACGGCTCTGTCGAAGGGGGCTGAAAAATACCCCGTGACGGTGATTCCCGACTGCTGCACGACGGTCAGTGAAATTCTGCATCAGATTGCGCTGCACGCGCTGTCGACGCGAGTGCAGTTGGTTCCTTCACACCTCATTTAGGGGGCAGGACCGGGGCGGTTTGCGGCAGTCAGGTACTGGGGGGCGGAGCACGCACACTGGAACGGCAGCACATATTCGAGTTGTGCCGCCGCCCCGTCCAACCGGTCGAATCGGCGGGAAATTCTCAATCCCCCGTGCGCACGACGTGGAATTTTCGACACACAGGGCCGTGGTTGGTGAAACGGGCCGCGTTTCGACCTCTCTCTGGACCGGCTGGCTTCCCGGAGGTTGCGAGATGCTGCTGGCGTGTCTGTAAGTCTCGTTCTGGCTGTATGTTGCGCTGTTTTTGGCGTTCGACGGGCCGGTCGGGCGTGACCGGGGTAATTTCGAACTTTCTTGGGCCGGAGCGCGGCCGGTGGCGCGAGTTTTGCGGTCGCCGAGCCCTGGTTGGGGCTGTGCGGGGCGATCGGCGGATGCCGGGGTCGGCCCAATTTTTATGCAAATTTCCGGGAATTTGACCAGTTGGGCTCATCGGTCGCGGAAATTCTGGGGCTCGTCCGAAAAAATGACGATATACAATTGACGAAATAAATGTCGTGACTATAATTTCATCAATCGTGTGTCGCAAATTTGTCACTTTCAGGAGTTCATGATGACCTGGTTGCTGGCGTGTGCCTGGGCTGTGCCCATCAGTTGGCTGCTTTTACCAGCGGTTGTTCCCGGAGCGCTGATTCGAGGCGATTCGTCTCTCTGGCGACGTCTGGCCAGCGCAGGGGTCTGGAGTGCCCTGTGTGGTTCCATCGCGGTCGCGGTGGGCTTGGCCATCAGCGGTTCCCAGGCGGTGGTCTGGGGTTCAGGCGAGGGGCTGTTGGCGGTCCGGTTCGGCTTTCAGGTTGACGGACTGGGCGTCGCGATGGCCCTGTTGATCAGCTTCATCGGCGTGGTCATCGCCCGCTACTCGCATTCGTATTTGCGGGGTGAGCCTCGCCAGGGCAAATTCTTCCGGTGGATGTCGGTGACCCTGGGGGCCACGCTGTTGATGGTGACCTGCAGCAATCTGATCGCCCTGACGGCGGCCTGGATGCTGACCAGTCTGGGACTGCACCAGCTGCTCACACTCTACAGTGAACGCAGTTGGGCGGTCTGGGCGGCGCGAAAAAAATTCCTGATCAGTCGGCTGGGCGACGTCCTGTTGATTGCCGCCTTAATTCTCACCTTTCGCAGTTTCGGGACGACCGAGTACAGCGAATTGTTCAGCATGGCTCAGGCGATTCACCATGGTGGGGCCCCTGGGGTTGATCACACGGGTTGGATTGCCATTCTGCTCGTGCTCGGGGCGATGACCAAGTCGGCCCAGTTCCCCTTCCACAGTTGGCTTCCCGACACGATGGAAACCCCGACCCCTGTGTCGGCCCTGATGCATGCAGGCGTGATCAATGCCGGTGGTTTCCTGGTGATCCGTCTCAGTCCGCTGATTACACTCTCGCCTGTCTCTCTGAACCTGCTGGCACTGGTGGGGGCGAGTACAGCACTGCTGGGCTCGGTGGTGATGCTGACGCAAACCAGCATCAAGCGGTCGCTGGCCTACTCCACGATTGCTCAGATGGGGTTCATGATGTTGCAGTGTGGGCTGGGAGCCTTCACGGCGGCATTCCTGCACATCGTGGCTCACTCGGCCTATAAAGCCCACGCCTTCCTGACGAGTGGGAGTGTGCTCGATCGGGCTGCCCGGACCGCCGTCCCGCCGGCCGCGACGGCTGCGTCGGGCTACCGGTTCGCGGGCCTGCTGCTGGCCCTCGTGGTCGCTGGTGGAGTGGTCTTCGGACTGCTGCCGACCGTGGGGGTGAACCTGCTGGCCAAGCCGGGAGGCAGCGTCTTCGCACTGATCATGGCCCTGGCTGTCACTCAGGTAATGTGGCTCGGATTCCGGACGGGACGGGGCACGCTCGCACTCCGCAGCGTCGGGGCGGCTCTGCTCGTGATCGTGAGTTATGTCCTGGCTTACCAGGTGGCCGATCTGGTGCTGGCGGATTCGATCGCCAATCAGTCGCTGCCGCCGTCCATCATCAGTGCCAGTGTCACCGCCGTGGTGGTGCTGGGGTTCGCGAGTCTGTTCATCCTGCAGTCGCTGCCCGGGGGGCTGGATCGCCGGCCCTGGGTGCAGGCGCTGTATGTGCACGCCCTGAACGGCTTCTATGTCGACATCCCCGCGCGGCGATTGACCGCGATGTTCTATCGTCAATCGGCTCCTGTCCCGTGAGCGGGCAGCGTCCTCTCCTGATCTCCTCGGCCTGACCCACACTTTCTCACGAAGGATTTGATGATGATCGCAATGACTCTCGAAAACACGCTGCACACTCCCTCGAATTCCATCTACTCGGCGAAAACTCTCCGCAGTGTCGATGAACAGGCTCTCCAGGGGGCGCTCAAAGACCTGCACACGATTGTGCCGCCGCTCTGGCCGCTCGCCGATTATGTGGCCGTCAATCCGTGTCTGGGGGTTGCGGACCAGCCATTCCTCGCCGCCCGACAGATGCTCCGGCACGTCCGCGATTGCGACCTGCTGATGGATGGTGAG
>JAFEBR010000840.1 GCA_018242565.1 Planctomycetota bacterium
GCAAATCGACGCTGCTGCGGTGTTTCAACCGCATGCACGACCTGTACCCTGGAAACCGCTACACGGGCGAGATTCTGATGTACCCGGGGGGGATGAACATCGTCAGCCCGCATGTCGACCCGATGGAGATGCGACTGCGGGTGGGCATGGTCTTCCAGAAGCCGAATCCGTTTCCCAAGTCGATTTTCGAAAACGTCGCCTTTGGGCTGCGATTGAAGGGCATCAACAACCAGAACCGGTTGGCCGACAGCGTCGAGGCGGCACTCCGGTCGGCGGCCCTCTGGGACGAGGTCAAAGATCGCCTGAAAAGGTCGGCGTATGCGTTGTCAGGCGGGCAGCAGCAACGCCTGTGCATCGCCCGGGCCCTGGCCCCCGAACCGGAAATGCTGTTATTTGACGAACCGACTTCGGCCCTGGACCCCGCCTCGACCGCCCATATTGAGGATCTGGTCTACAATTTGAAGGACAAACTGACGATTGTCATCGTCACGCACAACATGCAGCAGGCGGCCCGGGTTTCGGACAGCACGGTCTTCCTGTTCAAGGGCGAGATCATTGAGGCGGCCAAAACCTCGATACTTTTCGAGAATCCCTCTCAGGAACTCACTTCGCGATACCTGACAGGCCGATTTGGTTAGTTTTTATCTCGAAACTGGGCCAATTTTCCCCTGTTTAACGCAAACCGCGATTGCCCCCACCCGGCAGACGCGTATAATGGCCAACAGGAAGGCAACCGCCGAGCAGTGCATGATGCCATCACTGCCGGAGATTTCGGAGCCTTCGTCGAGCAGGGATTAAACCATCATGCCCACCGATAACGAGAAGTGTTCGAAGCCGGCTGAGGACGAATTGGATTCGACTTGGCGGTTATCCACACTTCGAAAGCGGTCGCAACTCGACTTTGAAATTGACTTTTTCGAGCGGATTTTAAGCCGCGACCCCAATTATGTCGAAGTTTTGATGAATTTGGGGGAACTGTTCAGCGAAAAGGGCTGCCACCGGCGTGCCTTGCAGGTTGACCTGCGATTGGCCCAGTTGAAGCCCCTCAGCGATACGGTCATGTACAATCTGGCCTGCAGCCATTCGATGTTGCACCAGAAATCTGAGTCCCTCGAAGCTCTGCACCGGGCGATCGATTTGGGCTTTGACGATGTCGAGTTCCTGCTGGCTGATCCCGATTTGACCGCCTTGCGCGATCATCCGGAATTTGTCCGCATTGTTTCGCATCTGAACGGTATCCAGAGGAAGCAGCAGGTCGTGTGAACGTGGCGACCGGGCCTGCCTGGGCAGCTTGATTTCGGGTTGTCGACCAGCGACTCCGTCGGTCGCAGCCCATTGTTCAGATCGCTATTCTATGCTGGCCGGGGTGAACTCGACGCGATCTGACTGTGTCGACGTAAACTCTTGGCAGCCATCGTGATGGTCTCGGCTGCAGCCCACGACTCTCGCCGTAGCAGCGCTCGCCCCCACCGACCCTTAAATCGGAGTGCATCTTGCTGGAATTGCGACTGAAAATTGATGAGGCTGTCCGGTCGATTCGTCGGCACTGGCCGGTTGCTCCGAAGGTGGGCATCATTCTGGGAACCGGACTGGGGGGCCTGGCCTCGCAGATCGAGGGATCGCATTCGATTCCGTACGCCGGAATTCCACATTTTCCGATCTCGACGGTCGAGAGTCACGCGGGACAATTGGTGTGCGGCCACCTGCGCGGTGTGCCTGTCGTGGCGATGGAGGGCCGCTTCCATTTCTACGAAGGTTACTCAATGCAGGAAGTCACGTTCCCAGTCCGCGTGATGCGGGCCCTGGGGGTCGAAATCCTGATTGTGACCAACGCCGCCGGAGGGATGAATCCGCACCACGAACTGGCAGACCTGATTGTCATCGACGACCACATCAACCTGATGGGCGACAATCCGCTGCGGGGGCCGAACGACGAAACCCTGGGCCCCCGATTTCCGGATATGTCACAACCCTACGACCGGCAGTTGACGGCGCTCGCCCAACGGACGGCGCTCGAGTTGGGAATCCCCTGCCGAAAGGGAGTCTTTGTGGCGGTCGCCGGCCCCAATCTCGAAACCCGGGCAGAGTATCGCATGCTGCGCGGGATGGGTGCCGACGTCGTGGGCATGTCGACGGTACCGGAGGTGCTGGTCGCAGTACACGCCGGACTCCGTGTCCTCGGCTTTTCCATCGTCACGGACCTGTGCCTGCCAGACGCTCTGGAACCGGCGGACATCCGCCAGATCATCGAGGTAGCTGGCCGCGGAGGCGAACGCCTGTCGCGCCTCATTCCCGAAATCGTCTCGCGATTGTAGGCCGCGCCACACGTCAGGTCCCGAGCGAGACTGAATGCGGACTCGCCTGGTCGCAATGTTGACAGCCCGCGGCCCCCCGCTATTTCGACAAGGACAGAACCAATCGAAACTGATTGGCTGCCGTGGCAAGTCCGCCCCCCTCGCCGGGAGTCACGTTGATTTCCCCTTTGAATCGTGACTGAACACGATACACCTGGGTCTTCTCGGATTTTCCCGAGACCTGCTGGAATCCATAGTACTTCGCCATGTAAGTCACGAAGCGTTTGGGATTCCCGGTGGTCCCCAAAAACGTAATTCGCCTCAATTTCGACTGGTGGTCGAAATAGTACGTCAGGCTGCCGGCCAGATCGTTGTCGGCCGTGCCGGTCACGAGCGGAACCCGGTAACCCTGCCATTGTTCGTCGCTCAGCGACGTGGAGACACGAGTCCACCGCTGCTGAATCACCTGGGGCGTCAGATCAAACCGAAAGATCTTGCCGAAATCCGAAACATCGTAGCCCGTCACAACCTGAATGTCTTCTTTTTTCGCCGACGCCAGTTGAGCCACGACTTCGCGCCGGGGACGAGCCACAGGCCTCTGATCCTCCGTGGCCTCCGATTCCGACGTGAAGGGGTCGGACTTGGGTGGGTCGGGCAGGCCCAGTTCTTCGTCGCTGGAAATCTCGGAAAGCCAACTCGAGATTTCCAATCCCCTGGCGACATCAGGATGCGTGTAGACGTATCCTGCCCCGGCAGAACCGAATACGAGCAACGCCGGCCAGATTTTCATAGCAGCCTCGCCAGATGATGCAAACCCGCCGCGCTGCTTCGCTGTATGTGATCACTCCCAGGGGCGATCGGATACGCGGGTCAACACGGCGAGACGAAATTCCCCTCACCAAAACTGAACAGCCCGCAGCACAGTCAAGTCGCCAGTGGGCGTCCTTGCGCGTGCTGCGGGCTATCGGTTTTTCTTGGGGCGATTCCTACTACACTTCAGACATTCCCCTGATGCTGAGAGATATCGACCGTCTCTCGATCGACAATCCAATTTCACAGGCGATGGCGTTCTGTCCGGTGGACCTGCCAATTCCGAAATCCATGGCATTCCTGGCGCGACAGTCAGCGTCAGGGTTCCCCGCGCGTCTGGTGCTACCTGCGGAATGCCATTTTCCGGGACTTCCACCAGACGTTATCGAGTCACGATCCGCCGAGTCCGTACATCCGACACAGTCGCTACCTGGCGAATTCCAGAGATTCTCAGGTTGAGACAAACGGGCCCTGCCGATCGCGATCAATCGAGCGCGAATTAAAAGATCGCCAGCGGATTGACCGGCGATCCGGTTCCTCCTGGCACAGCCAATGGACCAACCGAGATCGCGAATACCCAGCGTTTGCGCTCCGCCGCCGCCGCGCTGACCGCTTCGAGATCGCAGTTGTCGAGAATTGGCGTGCCCATCGCGACAAGGACCACCGCATGCACCGGAAACTCGACCCCTTCCACCTGGGAAGGATTCACATCCAGCGCCAAATCGCTGCCCACAATGGCGACGTCACGCGCCTTAAGCCAAGGCAGACACGACGCATGCAGACCGGCAAAGCTTTTTGCGACTTTGTCGTAACCCTCGACTTTTGAGCGGGCCCAACGACCGGTCCGGATCAAGACGACATCCCCTGGTTCCACTTTCAGGTTCGTGGCTTTCTCCCAGGCATCGAGATGTGCCGGGTAAATTGGCTGCCCCGCTTCGAGGAAGCGAATTTCCAGCAGTTTGGGAATATCGATCAGCACACACCGGGTGAAAATTCCCTGCTTGAAGTTGAGGACCGACAGTTTCGCCGCACCGCGCTCCGTCACATCTTTGTGGGTGACGCCATTGTACATTTTACCGTTGTAAGACAGATGGCACAGACTATCGAGGTGTGTCTCGGTGAAGCCATGATAGGGCACCCGGAATTCGTCGGACGCGAACGTAAGGCCTTCGGCCTTGGGCAAAGTCAGCATCTCGCGTTTAAAGGCCGGAGGCCCTTCCTGGTCGGTCGTGCTGGCATCGTGAGACAGCGAGACCGTTACCCCTTCGGAGATCAGACCGGCCGCGGCCCGGCGCTTCGCGGGAGTGATCAGATTGAGAGTTCCCAATTGATCGTCTTTCCCCCAACGCCCCCAGTTCGACAAGGTTTCCATCATTTTGTCGACATCCGCTTTGGTGACCTTCGGTCGCTCGGGGACGGCCTTCTCCTGGGCCGCGGAGAACCGCCAAGACGGACCGATCAGTGAACCGACGACACACAACATCAGGCAAGCGCGAAAACGCATGATGCAGCAGTTCCCCTTCGAGAGATGATTGTTGGAGGCAACTCGGGCGGTCGAACGCCGCCCACCTCACTCTACACGGGCATTTCGGCCCGGGCAACACCGCCGCATCTCGAGCCACCCATGGGTGACACACCACCGGGCGACACGCAGTGCGTCACCGCGATTCGGGCACCGAAAGACCGTTCAATTCTCGATGCAATTTCTCGCGGTTCAAATCACCGGTCCAGCCAGCGACCACCAGCGTTCCCACGCCATTGCCAATCAGGTTGGTCAGGGCGCGCGCTTCCGACATGAATCGATCAATCCCCAGAATCAGCGCCAACCCCGTGACCGGGACGTCACCGACGGCCGATAACGTGGCGGCCAGCACGATGAAGCCACTGCCCGTCACCCCCGCGGCCCCTTTGGACGTGAGCAACAGCACTCCCAGGAGCGCCAATTGACGACTGAGCGGCAATGGCGTGTCCGTGGCCTGGGCGATAAAGACAGCCGCCATCGTCAGGTAAATGGAGGTGCCATCCAGGTTGAACGAATACCCGGTGGGAATCAACAGTCCAACGGCCGGCTTGCTGACCCCCAGGGCTTCCAGCTTGGCCATCATACGCGGCAATGCGGCTTCCGAAGATGAAGTCCCCAGCACAATCAACAGTTCTTCGCGCAGATACTTCAGGAGTTTCCAGATCGAAAACCCGTGCCACCAGGCAATCAGCCCCAGCACGCCAAAAATGAAAATGAAGCAGGTGGCGTAAAATGTCGCCAGCAGTTTTCCCAACGACAATAACGTTCCCAGCCCGTATTTCCCCACGGTGAACGCCATGGCACCACAGGCCCCGACCGGCGCCACTTTCATCAGGAAGCCGACAATCGTGAATAGAACTTCTGAAATCTGTTCGATGACTGTGAACAGGGCTGTATTTCGCCCTCCCACTTGATGCAGCGCAAAGCCGAACAGGATCGAGAAGAACAACACTTGCAGAATCTCACCCCGGGCAAACGCATCGACGACGGTGACCGGAATGATGTGCAGGATGAACTCAATCGTGCCCGGCAGGGAATGCGACGACACGTGTTCTGCTACGGCCGTCGTATCGAGCGAGTCGGGGTCGATATGCATCCCCGCTCCTGGCTGCGCCACGTTGATCACAATCAGGCCCACAACCAGCGCCAGCGTCGTCACGATTTCGAAATAGAGCAACCCAAGACCGCCGGTTTTTCCGACTTTCTTCAGGTCCTCGAGCCCGGCGATTCCCAGCACGACGCTGCAAAAGATGATCGGAGCGATGATCATCTTGACGAGCCGAATGAACCCGTCCCCCAACGGCTTGAGCGATGTGCCGAATTCCGGAAACGCGTGCCCCAGCACAACTCCCAGCGCAATCGCCAGGATCACCCAGAAATAGAGCGTGCGATGAAACGGCGTCTTTGCCAAAATTCAGTCCCCGGCACAAACTGCGGCGCGACCCTCTTCAGGCCGCGCCGCCCAGTATCCCGCCTGACTGCCCCGCGAAACGCGAGCATTCCTCATCGTTGCCGGAACTTCCGGAGCTCTCGACGCCCTGGCCCCTACCACTTCCAGCCGGCATGCCCGGCCTTCAGGTTCTGGCAGCATCCTTCGGGCCAGCGTCCCTGATGCAGACCGACAATGATCTCGGCACACATTTTCGATGTGTCGTACGCGGATTCATCGTCTAGTCCAGCAACGTGACCGCTGACGAGCACGTTGTCGAGTTGCAGCAGCGGACTGTCCAACGGCAGGGGCTCGACTTCAAAGACGTCCAAGCCTGCGGCGGCCACATGCCCGGATCGCAGACCTTCGACCAGATCGGCTTCGTTGATCAACGGCCCGCGTGCGGTGTTGACGATCATCACCCCTTTTTTCATTTTCGCGATCGACTTCCGATTCACGATATGTCGGTTCTCGGCGCTCATGGGCAGGTGCAGCGAAATGTAATCGCTCTGGGCAAGAATCGTATCGAGATCAACGAGTTCAATACCCCATTTCTTGACGAACTCGACGTTGGGATAAGGTTCGAGCGCCAGCACCTTCAGACCGAGCCCCACAGCCCGCGTTGCCGTGGCCTGGCCGATGCGTCCCAATCCCAGAATCCCGATGGTCTTGCCCATGACGCGGGGATAGCTCTTGCGCGCCCATTGGTTGGCCCGGACTTTGCGTTCCAGCAGCGGGAATCCGCGGGCGATCGCCATCAACAGAGCAATGGAGTGCTCCGCGACTGAGTGATGGTTGACCCCGGGAGTCGTACAGACAGGAATGCCGGCCTTGTCACAGGCTTCCAGGTTGACTGCGTCGAAACCGACGCCCGCACGCACGATGCACCGCAGCTTGGGCAGCGATTGAATCACTCGGGGGGTATAGGGTTCCGACCCGGCCAGCACCGCATCGGCGTCTTTCAACTGGGCAATCAACTGATCTTCCAGAAAGACGTCGCAGTTTACGGGAGGAAAGACAACGCTGAACCCGTTCGCGGCGAAAATCGCGTTGTGAGGCCCTTCTTGTTCGATCTTGGCAGTAACAACAACCTTCGGCATGGGCAGGCTTTCCGTGGGGCGGACAATCGTGGATCAAAACGGTCAAATTTCATGCACAAATTAGCGAAGCGCCGGCATTCGTGCTACTGTTCTTTTCCGAAGAACCGCCAGACGGCCTGCCGCTATGAACTCGACGATTTCGCCCTACACAGACCACCCACCCCCGATTTGCTCTGTGCCCCCGCGGCAGAGCGGACCGACGGTCTTGCGCTCGTTGCAGTTGGGGCCCATGACGATCGAGTTCCCTGTGGTTCAGGCCGCACTCAGTGGCTACAGCGACGGACCGATGCGCATTATCGCGCGGCGACTTGGGGCTCCCTACACTCTGGGCGAAGTCAAAATCGACCGTTTTTTGCTCGATCTCAAGGATCGTCCGCAAACGCGGCATCATTTCCGGGTCACCGACGAAGAACATCCTGTCGGGGGACAGTTAATGGGCTCTGATCCAAACGAATTCGGCGCGGCGGCCCGTAAACTGGTCGCAGCCGGGTTCGATGTGATCGATATCAATTTTGGCTGTCCCACCAAAACGGCGGTGGGGGGCTGTCGTGGGGGATATCACCTGAGCCAACCCGAAGTGGCTTTAGAAATCGTCAGCCGAACTCGAGAGGCGGTTCCTGCCCACATACCCGTCACGCTGAAAATGCGACGGGGAATCGACGACTCGCCAATGAGCCGCGATCGGTTCTTCCACATTCTCGACGGGGCCTTTGACCGTGGAGTTGCGGCCATCACGGTACATGGACGCACGGTCGAGCAAAAATACGTCGGCCCCAGCAACTGGGATTTTCTCCGCGAAGTCAAACGACACGCAGGCGCAAAAACCATTCTGGGCAGCGGCGACCTGTTTACAGCTCAGGCCTGCCTCGACATGCTGACCTGCACGGGAGTCGACGGCGTTTCCGTCGCGCGGGGGGCGATTGGCAATCCGTGGATCTTTCAACAGGTCCGCCAACTCGCCGCGGGCCTACCTTGCCGATTCCCCAGCTTGACCGAACAACGCCAGATTCTGGAAATGCAGTATCAGCTGTGCCTCGAACTGGGGGACGCTCGGCGGGCTTCCGCGACGATGCGGAAATTCGCCATCAAGTTCGCCCAACTCCACCCGCACGAAATCGACGTGCGGAATGCCTTCGCACGCGCCCAGTCGGCCACCGAGTGGCACACCGTCCTGGCCACCTGGTACGCACCATGAACGAGAAACCGACGCAGGTCGCAACCGCCTATCATGAAGCCGGGCACGCTGTTGCCGCTTTGTTTCTGGGACGCGCGGTGCAGCGAGTCAGCATTGAGCCCGTGCAAATGCGACTGGGACGCTGCGAATTGCAAAAGGGCCGTTTCAAACCCACACAAGACCTGCTCGAAACGGAAGTGTTAATTCTGTTGGCCGGACCGGCGGCCGAAGCCCGACACACGGGACGTTACGACTGGAACAGTGCCGCGCAAGATCTGCGCGATGTTCGGCGATTGACGCAACAACGCGCCGCTTCCCTGCGTCAGGTCGAAAAACTGGAACGCCGACTGCTCGACAAAACAGAGTACATCCTCGAACGACCAGGGGTATGGGAAGCGGTGGAACGCATCGCATCGGAACTGCTGGAGCACACTACGATCAGCGGCCGGGCGGCCCGCCACCTGTTCGATGAGTTGACCAGCCAGTAACTCCTCAGGGTACGCCACGCGCCGATCGGGCAGGTGTCGCCCGTTCCGCCGTGGCCCGCTGGGCATCGACAGTGAGGTACGGCCGCATGTCGGCGAATTTCTTGGGACCAATTCCGCGCACGCGCTGGACGTCGTCGATGTCGGCGAAGGGCCCACGACGCTCGCGATCGGCGACAATCCGTTTCGCCAGCGATTCGCCAATACCGTCGAATTGTGCCCACTCGACCCACGTGGCGCGATTGATGTCAATCGAGTACTGATAATGCCCGGCAGGCAGTCGATCAACTTCAACGGTCTGCCGGCCCCAATCGCTCAGCCGAATCCAATGCACCCCGATCAACACCAGGCCAACCGACAGCAGCGAGCCCACAAACACCTGATCGCTGCGGCGCAGCCAGAGGCTCGTCGATTCAGGAGGTTGGCGTGGTTTTTCGGAAGGGCCAGTGCTCACAATTGTCTCGGGTCAAAAAACCAGAAACAGGCCCCGTGGGGCCGACCGCCATCGATTATATCGGCCGTCCGACGCAAGGCGAGATCTGCAGACTCAGGCCCCATCCAGCACCAGGTGCCCGGGTGTCGGAAAACACTCTGCTGAGAGACAAGGCCATTCGAACAACCGAGAGACGGCGAATTCGGGGCGTGCAGACTACCCAGACGAAACGGGAAAACATAAAATCCACCGCAATTGATGCGTTGATGATCCGTCACTGAGGACGCCGTACAGCGGTGCCCGCTGTGGACGGATTTTCTGAACCCACTGTTTATCACCTGGAGAGACCCATGAAGAA
>JAFEBR010000841.1 GCA_018242565.1 Planctomycetota bacterium
ACATCGACCATTACGGTACGTTGTTTGACGATTCGGTCAAAGACCGCACGTTTACGTATCTCGAATTGTTCAATGTCAGCCCCTACCCGGTGCGGGTCGATTCACAGAACTGGCAGATTCTGTTGCTGGATCCGCAGAATCCTATCACGAGCCAGTCGGGGCCGCTGTTTCCCAAAACGACCCAGGCCGTCTCGGTCCTGACCTTTAACGACTACACGACCGCGACGGTCAGCGCCGGCCAGCCGTATACGATTGCTTCGCGTGTCGTGACCGATGGCAAGATCAATGAACGCAACGCGAACAACTCATTCCACGGCAGCGCGTTTGTGGTGGATACGACCTGGGATCCGACGATGAATCCGACGTCGAATCCCAACTTTGCCAACAAGACCGATCTCGCGCTGAAGCCTTACGCGGTGATTCCCGCGAATGGAGGTACGATTAATCTCGACCTGGTGGCTTCCGCGTACTCTGGTGCGACTGGTGGTCCCAGTGATTCCAATCAACCATTCATTTTGACACAAGGCAACCTGATAACGCCCAATACGACAGTCGGAGATTTCTGTGATCTCACTCTGCAGAACGGCAGCAGTGCTGGCAGTCACAATTACGGAACCGATGCCCAATCGGGGCTTTGGAACACTCCGGCTACATTGCGATTCTCGTTGCGCCGCCGTCTAAATTTGGATCGTCCCGCTCCGCGCATTCTGACGGATGCCAATTACAGTGCCGACGACGACGATAACCCGTACATCGAGGTTGATCGCATGTCGTATAGCACGAAGTACGTCGATGCGGGTACGGTGCAAACTCAGGTCGATACCAGCGGGTATTATTTCGCACCATCCGATCCGTCCGGCCTCTCCGCCGCCCAGGTGGCCACTGATCTCAATAAGAAACTGCCCCTGCTCAACAGCCGGGAGCGGACCCAACCCCTGGACGGTGACGAGGGGGCAAAAGACCAGGCCAGTAATGCCGACCTGTGGGATTCATTCAGTCCGTTGACCGCCTATCCAGGACTGTTCGCCACCGGCGGTGGGTCTGGACTGCCGACGAACAATCGTGTGCCGTATTACTATTCCGTGATGGAAACTAAGCCCAATACGATCGGGGCTCAGAATTATGTGACCATGAATGACCGCACGGATTCCACCGCGAATGTGATTGCGGCGCCGAAGGGGTTCACGATCTGGCAGCCGCACTTCGATCGGGACTTCGCCTCGGTCATGGAGTTAATGAGCGTGCCACTGTACGCTCCTAACTTTGTAACACACGGACAGATTTTGTCTCCCAACGTCAACGGTCAACGATATAAGGTCATTTCGGAATACCCGCTGCCTGTTCAAGCCGGCAAGCAATACCTGCCTCTGGTGGCGCAAGCTAAGATCTTGCGGCCCCAGCATCCTGCGAATGTTAATAACACACCCCCCACCTATCAGTACGACAATCGCTGGTACCGGGTGTTTGAACTGCTCGAAGTTCCGCCGGTCGAAAACCAGCAGGTCGAATCGACCCTGCTCAGTCAGTACCCCTGGCTGTTCCCGCAGGCCCTGCAGCGCACCGCGGGCAAAATGTCGCTCAACGGGCTGCGATACGGCGAAAACCTGTTCGCACTGCTCGACGACCCGCTGCAGTTTTCTCCGACGACCTACAACCCGTCGAACGGGTCGTATGGCGACAGCTTTGAAAACAACCGCAACTGGTGGCAGCAGTTCCTGTACGCTCGTGACCAGAAAGACCCGGTCACCGGTCTCTACCTGCCGGGAACCGCCTCGTCGCGACCCTTCCGCCCCTTGAGCCATTACGATTCGGAGCCGTCCACAAATAGCCTGAACAGCTTGGACGACACATTGCTCCGCGGTCTGCCGCTGGATCAGCAGAACCTGCCCACGGCGCTCGACAAGCGCGGGCTGTTCGAAGCCCGCGCCCAGGGCGACCTGGCTTCGCAGGGGTCAGCCGGGAACACGATCGACTACTACACGCGGCAACGGTTGCTGGCGAAAATCGCCGGGAATACGACCGCCCGCAGTAACGTGTTCATGGTCTGGGTGACGGTGGGCTTCTTCGAAGCCTATGAAGCCGTTCCCGCGGTCTCGACGCCCAATGGGTCGACGACCGCCGTCATGCAGATCGGTGCCGAAACCGAACTCACCCGGCACCGGGGCTTCTTCGTGGTGGATCGTTCGGTGCTCGAGGATGCCTGGGTACCGGCACAATACCAGCAGAATTCGGACGGCAGCCTGAAGCTGGATGCCAACAACAACCCGATTCTGACCCCCGGCACCGGCATCTACGACTTCCAGAAGTTCGTCAAGTACCGCAAAACCATTCAATAACCTGGAGTGATTGTCCTGCCAGGGGTGCAGGAGATCGGAGTCATAACGATTGTGAAGACAGGCCTGCCAGCCCGGTGGCTGGCAGGCGCTGACCTGGACAGTTGGGAACCGGCAGGCCTCCTCGCCGGGACCCGCCCCACGAACCCGTTTTCATCCGCCGAATTCACGAGAGCTACGGCATTTTCTCCCTTTTTCCCCTTTCTTTTTCCACGTATGCTTGAACATAATGGAGGGTGACTGGTCATCATGCACATTCGACCTTAAGCAGGCTGGCATCGCAGTCGCTGCGTCTGTCGGCACCGGTTTTTTGCCCGAACGATCGTCTGGTTTGTGGTCCTCACAGCCCATGAACAAAGCCCATTCGAATTCGTGCGGACGAAGCCGGCCAAAACCGGAAAGTGCCGGACTCAACCGAAAACAGGACAGCGGGGCAGATCAACGACCAAATCAACTCAGAATTGCGGGCTGCATTTCATTCGGCTTTGTCTGACCACAAGCCGCCGTCATTCGACAAACCAGGAAACACCAGACTTTCGGAGACCAACTCATGCAAAAAGTGATTCGCCGAAATCGGCCCGCCAACAACCGGCGTGCCGGCTTCACCCTGATCGAGCTGCTCGTGGTGATTTCAATCATCGCCGTCCTTATGTCACTGATTCTGCCGGCCGTTCAGAGCGCCCGGGAAGCCGGTCGCCGGACGCAGTGCCTCAACAACATCCGCAACATCGCGCAAGCCATCCACAACCAGGCGTCGTCCCGTGCCGGTGGTCTCCCCTATCTCGATGAAGGGGGCTACAACTGGCCGGTCAGCCTGCTGGGCTACCTCGACCGTGGCGACATCACCGGCAGCGTGAACCCCGCCGCCTCGTATAACAACGTGGCGATCAACGTCTTCACCTGCCCCAACGACGTCAACAACAACGGTAACGTCAACGGCCTGAGCTACGGTTTGAACGCTGGCTACGGCTACTTCCCCTCGGTGGCTGCCAACGGCTTCCCGCCGGTGGTGGAATTCAACGCCAACGCCGTGAACTCGTTCCATGGTGGTTACGACCTCGGCTGGGGTGGCACCGGTAACACGTTCACCAGCCCTGTCGCCGCGGCGGAAGTCAACATCGCCCGCGACACCGGCGTGGCCTGGCGAAATGTGTCGGGTTACCCCGCTCCCTACAACTTCGATCAGTTCCGCATGACCCTCGACCGCATTTCGCTCCGCGACGGTCTGGGACAGACGCTGATGATCCTGGAAAATCACAACTCGCGAAACTGGGGTGCGGCCACCGCCAACTACGGCACCGTTCCCGGCGCGGCCACCACCTCGAATTCGGCCACGACCGTGCTCGATTGCGGTGTGGTCATCAACGCGGTGCCCTACGGCTCGCCTGGCGTCGCCAACAGCGACCTGGCCTTCAACACGGCCATCGGCCCCCTGTCGATCAACACCGGCACCGTCTCGGCTGTGCCCGTGTCGCGCATCAACTCGAGCAAAGGCTTGCACCAGGGTGTGAGCCCGTTCGCCAGTTCGACCCACCCGGGTATCGTGTCGGCGGCTTTCTGCGACAGCCGTGTGCGGACGCTGAATGAAAACATGAGCTTTGTCGTCTACGCGGCCCTCTTCACCCCCGGTGGTTCGAAGAACGGTCAAGCCGTGGTGGGTGACAACGCCTACTAATCTCTCCTGTTGACGTCTGAAACCGATTCAGCCCGGCCTTCCTCGTGATGGCCGGGCTGTTTCGTTTTCAGGCCATTCCGTGGGACAAGTTTGTAACTTGTCAAACGATTTGTTTCTGATGCGACTGACGTAATCAGCGCCCGTCGGGCAGTCCCTGTGCTGGCGACCCGCAGACCTCAGCGAACGCCAGGCGCTGACAAGTTGGAAACTTATCCCACTGCTGGCTAAGTTGATCACTCGTCAAAACCATCTTTCCGGGGTTTGGCCATCCCCCACGCAGTCAGCCTCAGCGCGCGTCCCGCCAACTGCCCCTTCCCCCTGCACATCCGCTGCCCGGGTCTCGAAACAAATCGAAAATAAATCAAATAAATAGTAATATTGACATAATAAGAAACGTTAATTACAATACAGATAGAGAGCGGAAATCGGCCACACGCGCCGCCACCCGTTTCCAGCGGTCCTGCTTTCACAGCCCCCGTCGCTGAGCGGCGCTGACTGTCGCTGACCGAAACGCATCCGACGACCCTCTCTCGGTGTCTCGCGATGTGCCGGGTGCCCATGCTGCGCTCGCCCACGCCGCAGCACGGAACTCCGGGACACCGTAGACGCATCGCATCGCATCAGTCGTTCTGTATATACTGGACGTCATGACACACTTGCCTGACATGCCGGAACGCAGCGGTCCCTGTCTGCCGACCTGCCGATTGGAAATCTCCCGGGGGATGATTGCCATGCCCAACCTGGCGCGCACCTGTGCCACGCTTCCTTGGTCCCGCCTGTGGGTGTGGGCCGCCTGCCTGTCGCTGTGGCCGCTCACGGGGTTCGCCGACGAACCGAAAACGACGGCTGATTACGATGCCGTGGTCTCCGATCTGGAGCGCGAACATTGGTCGTTCCGGCCGATTCGCCGGCCGGCAATTCCCGCTGTCCGCAACCGCGACTGGGTGCGGAATCCCATCGATCAGTTCATTCTGGCGGGTCTGGAAGCCAAAGGCTGGCAGCCCAATCCCCAGGCCCGGCCGCAGGCCCTCGTGCGTCGTCTGTCGTTCGACTTGACCGGGTTGCCACCCACGCCCGAAGATCTGGCCGACATCGCGAATGCTGCCGATCCGACCGCCTTCGATCGTCTGGTCGACGCGCTTCTCGCACGCCCCAGCTATGGCGAGCGCTGGGGTCGGCACTGGCTCGATCTCGTCCGGTATGCCGAGTCCAACGGTTACGAACGCGACGGAGCCAAGCCCTCGGTCTGGCGGTATCGCGATTATGTCATTCAAAGTTTCAATACCGACAAGCCCTACGACCGGTTCATTCTCGAGCAACTCGCCGGCGACGAACTGCCCGATGCCAATTCCGAAACCGTAATCGCGCTGGGGTACTACCGGCTGGGGCCCTGGGACGACGAACCGGCCGATCCGGCCGAAGATCGTTTCGACCAGCTCGATGACATGGTGAGCACGACCTCGCAGGTGTTTCTGGGGCTGACCCTGGGCTGTGCCCGGTGCCACAACCATAAATTCGAGCCACTGACGACGCTCGACTACTACCGCATGACGGCGATTTTCAATCCGCTGCAGCGGTTTCAGAATGGGCGCAGCGATCTGGATGCTCCCGCCGGCTCGGCCGCCGAACTGGCCGCCCTGGCGGCACGTGATCGCCGCATCGCCGAGCTCACCGGGCAGATGACCGGCCTCCGTCTGGAGTTCCAGCAGGCCTGGCTGAACGGGACCGAATCCCGATTGTCGCCCGAGGCGCGGGCCGCGTTTCTGGCTGCCCCGGCCAGCCGCACCGCAGATCAGAAACGGCTGGTCGAGCAGTTTACGAAAATGCTCGACGACGAAATCAACACTGCGCTGCCGGCGGCCTCGCAAGCCCGCCTCTCGCAATGGGCCGATGAAATCGCCACCTTGAAACGGCAGACTCCCGACCTGCCCCGCGCCTACTACCTGCACGAACCGCAACCGCAGCCTCCGGAAACCCATGTCCTGCTGCGAGGCAAACCGGGGCGCCCGGGCATCGTGGCGCCACCCGGCATCCCCGCCGTCCTGACGGGCGAACAGCCGCAGTTCCTGACCCCCGACGCACGCACCAGCCGCCGTCGGCTGACGCTGGCCCGCTGGTTGACTGATCCGCGGAATCCGCTGACACCCCGGGTGATCGTCAATCGCGTCTGGCAGTTCCATTTCGGTGAAGGGCTGGTCCGCACCAGCAGTGATTTTGGCATCATGGGCGATCCCCCCAGCCACCCCGACCTGCTCGATTACCTGGCGGGCGAATTTGTCCGGCAGGGCTGGTCGCTCAAATGGCTGCATCGACAGATTCTGTCGAGTGCCACCTACCGCATGTCCAAAGACTCCCGCGACGATTACGCCGCGGTGGACCCTGAAAACCGGCTGTGGTGGCGGTTCCCGTACCGCCGGCTGGAAGTCGAGGCGATTCGCGATTCCATGCTCGTCGCCTCGGGACGGCTGAATCGCAACATGTTCGGTCCCCCCATGCATCCGTTCATTCCGCAGGAAGCCCTGGCGGGCAGCAGTGATCCGGGCAGCATCTGGCCCGCCTACGACGAGGTGAGCGCGTCGCGACGCACGGTGTACGCCTACGTCAAACGGTCACTCGTCGTTCCCATGCTCGAAGTGCTCGACCTGTGCGATACGACGAAATCGTCGGCCCGTCGGCAGATCACCAGTGTGGCGCCGCAGGCGCTCACATTGTTCAACGGCCGGTTTGTGAATGAACAGGCCGAGCATCTCGCCCGCCGAGTCGAACGTGAAGCGGGGACCGATCCCGCCGGGCAAGTCGCACGTGCCTGGCAACTGGCTCTGGCCCGCTCTCCCTCGAACACCGAACAGCAGACGATGCAGGCGTACCTGCAGTCTGAAGCGGCCAAACGCCTGGCGGAAGCCACCGCGGCGGTGAAACCTTTGCCCGAAGCCGAAGCCCGCCACCAGGCACTCGTCCAATTGTGCCGGGTGATCTTCAATTTGAACGAGTTTGCGTATCCCGACTGAGACCGGCGGCGATTGGTTCCACAATTCCATCGGTTCCGGCCGGTGGGCCGTCGTGACGAGTCTCGTCACGCCCCCTGCAGGTTGATCGGTTCGGTCCCAGGGAGGGAATGTCATGCCACCATCGTCGCCTCCTGACGCATGCCCCGACTCGCCCGCGGCGGGATTCGCTTTGTCCGCCAGCGTATTGTGGCTGGCCGTGCTTCTCGTGCTGTTCGGCGTGGGGGGACTCCGTGCACTGGTTGATTTCAGCATCCCGCTGGCGGGAGCTGCGCTGCTCTGCGGTTTCCTCTTCCAGGTGCGGGCGCGGGTCGCCCGGCTGGTCACGCTGTTTCTGGGGGGCGGATATCTGCTGGCGCTGGGGGGCGCCTATCACCGCTGTTTCGTCATGGGACGGATCGACCGGAAATTTGGCGGCCCGCACGGGAACTTTCTGTTTTCCGGGTCGCTCGCGTGCTTGTGTCACCTGGTGCTGACCTGTTTGTTTGCCCTGACGTTACACCTGGTCACGATCGGCCGTCCCGCACCCTGGTCCAGGTTGATTTACGTTTTGACGGTCGGCCTGGGCGGGTTCACG
>JAFEBR010000842.1 GCA_018242565.1 Planctomycetota bacterium
CGCTGCACCGAACAGACCTCTGCGTGTTCTCGCCCCGCAGCCAGGGTGTACCCGGCGGTTTGGCCGCCAGTCCGCGGGCGGGACATTGCCGGTCGGCCTGTGGCGGCGAGTAGCCGAAAGCGGATCGGCGGGCCCTGGGGCACGACCGAGATCACCTCGATCGGCACCGGTTGCGGTTTCAGTCGCAGCGGGCGTACGGCGGGGCCGGAAATAAACCGGTAGTCGGAAATCTCTGGCACGGCCGGGGGGCCGCTGTGGGGGGGATGCGAAAGGGCCGTCACCAGTCGGCTGGCGTATTCCGGTTGTGGGTCGGGACGCAACCGCGGCCGCAGCACGGCTTTTTCCCCCAGTCGGCTGCTGAGTCGATCGAGCAGCACCGCCAGTTGTCGTTCTCCCTCCCGCGGGACTCCCGAATCGAACAATTCGGGCTGATGGGTTTCCAGGGGGCCGGTCGCCAGGACCTCGACTTCTACCCCCAGCACCTCTCCGATCAGCGTCAGGCGTTCCAGTTGCAACTGGGCCAGTTCACAGAGGTGTTCGGCTACGGCGGTGGGATGCACGACCCCAATCTGCAGGCAGACCGCCTCGGTTCCCAGGCAGAGCAGGCGACAGGCCAGTCGCAGGGCCCCCTCCTGGCGAGTGGTCAGCGTCGAGGCGACCTCTTCCAGCAGGCGACGCAGGACGATGGCGAGGGCCTGGCGGTCTGCCGTGGGCTCTTCGAAAGACCAGCACGCCTCAATGGGTTCGAGCGGCGGGGCGGGTACGATGAGTTCGTCAAGCCTGCCCAGCGCCTGATCAAGTCGTTCGAGAATCGTGGTGCCAAACCGCGCCGGCAGACTGCTGCGGGGCAACTGCTGTAACTGCCCGATCTGGCGAATCCCCAACTCGTAGAGAGTGTCGAGCAGGTTCGGGGAGAGTCGCAGGGCGGCCACCGGCAGCGGCGCCAGGACCGCGGCCTGCTCTCCGGCGGGAAGGATGACCGCAGTGGTGGTGGGGGACATCCGCCGTGTGCCGCCCCGCGGCGGTTTCTCGTCGCGGGGAACACGGTGCGGGCGGTCGCCGGTTCTGCGGACCGGGGGGCGTTCGGCCGGGGCGGGCCAGCCAAAATGAGTTACAGCCCAGCCGGCACCAGGGGTATCGGCCAGTGCCACCCGCGCGCGATATCCGACCCGTTCGAAATCACGTGCGATCTGCTCGGCCATGCGCTCTTCGCCAGCGAAGAGATGGGAACAGCCGGTGACATCGAGAAACAGCGAACTGGGTTCGTCGGCGGGTTCGAGCCCCACCAGGGGACTGTAGCGCGCGCACCAGCCGGCCACCGATTCGAGCAGTTTCCGGTCGGCGGCCGGATCATGTGGCACGAAACTGGCGTTGCGGGAACGTTCGAGCAGCGACTGGGCTTCTGCCAGGGGCATACCGGGGCGGACTCCGGCGGCGACGGCAGTCCGCGAGCACTGGGCCACCTGCCAGTCGCCACGCCGCGTGGTCGCCCCGGCGCGGGTCGCCGTATATAACACCACCGGGCGGCCCTTAAGCTCGGGCCGCATGAGGTACACCCGCTGCAGCGACCAGTGGGGAAACCACACGCACAGCACCCGTTTCATCATCGATCTCCAGGTAGACCGTCCCGCCGGGGATCCCCTCGCGGCAGTGGAGTAACTCGACCCGGACTCGCCTCCCTGACGAGTAACGCCTGCCCCCGATCGTTTCCGGCTCCTGTTCTGCATGCCTGCCCCCAAGGGGTGGCTCTGCGGCAGAGGACGCCGGCTCGACCAGCCACCGCAGGTCGGCCCAACTGGGGGCGGCTAGCGCTTCTGGGGTCCGCAGGAAGACCCCCAGGCCGGCGCCGTGCTCGGCGGCCAGTTGCAGCCGACGAAATGCACGGTCGGGCAGCTTCCCCAGCCAGGCCCAGGTCGCCGCCACCCCCGAGCATCGCAGCGATTGTTCGAGAGTCCAGATCGTCTCTTGCTGACTATGAGGCCGAATGACGATGGTGCGGGTCAGATCGAGCCCCAGTTGCACGGCGGCCGGGGGATAAAATTCCCGCTGTGCGTCAACCACGACCAAGGCCCCCCCTCTGTGCAGGGCCTGGGTCACCATGGGACAGGCCAGCCGGGCGGCACCGGAACCGGCCCCCGCGGTCACCCATTCGACGATCATCCCCGGTCGCAACCAGCCGGGGGTGAGCAGCCCGTCGAGCGCCGGAATGCCCGTCGAAGCCAGCCTCTGGCCGGTTGAGACGGGCTCGGTGCCGCGCTGCATTTTGCGTAACTTGGAGCGCAGCTCATTCAGTACGGCGGAATGCGGGGACGTATCCATCGAACAGAATCCAGGGCGGGCAAAATCCAGGAGCGCTCTCGCACGGTGCTTATATACACTTTGTATACCAGTGTACAGTTATCGTCAAGAGGGGCGGGAGGAATTCATCTCATTCGGCCTGAAATCGGGGTTCTCGGGCCAGTGAACCGGTCGACAAAACGCGGTCGATACGGCCCGGAAAAAGCTGCCCGTTCGAAAAAGTCCGACACGTGCGGACGTACGCTCACACCCCATGTGGCTGAGGACAGAATGCCCGCCCGTTCGCGGTCGCGACGCACTGCGTCAGGCCAGAATCGGCCGAATGACTTCGCCCCGGCTGATGGGGAGCGGCCGATCGAGCGTATCGCGGATTTCGGTATGCGGGTCGTAACCCAGACAATGAAAGATCGTCGCCGTCAGATCCTGCGGAGCGACGCGCGCTTCCTTGGGATAGGCCCCGATCGGGTCGGACGCTCCATAGACCATCCCGCCGCGAATGCCGCCCCCAGCGAGAGCCACCGAATAGACGTGGCCCCAATGGTCGCGTCCGGCCGCTCCGTTGAAACGGGGAGTCCGGCCAAACTCGGCCATGCAGACCACCAGCGTCTCGTCGAGCATGCCCCGGGCTTCCAGATCTTCGAGCAATGCCGAGATTGCCATGTCGGCTGGGGGCACCAGCACGGTCTTGAGTCGCTGCGACTCGCGGGCATGGCTGTCCCAGCAGGGGGCGTCCGACGGCTCTTCGGGGCCGCGGTACCAGTTGACCTGCACGAGTTTCACACCCGCTTCAATCAACCGCCGGGCCAGCAGTGTGCTTTGCCCGAATTGCGTGCGACCATAGCGATCGCGCACGGAATCGGGTTCGCCATCCAGCCGAAACGCCTGCCGCGATTTCGTGGAATTGAGCAGATTGAACGCCTGCTCGGTGAGTCGCTGGTAGTGCCGCGGCCGTCCGGAACGATCGATTTCATCGAGACGCGAATTGACCCGTTCGAGCAGCGACTGCCGTTCGGACATCCGCCCCGCCGAGACATCGGCATTCAACGACAACTCGTTGATCCGAAAGTCGGCATCGGCAGGCTTGGCGTTCAGCAGCCAGGGGTCGGTGGCGCGGCCCAGAAAGCCGGCATCCTGACCGGGCCAGACGCTGCCGTCAGTGTTGAAGATGCGATGGGGCAGAGTGACCGACGGGGGCAGGCCGGTCGCCCCGCTTTCCAAGCGGCGCACGATTCCCCCCAGGCTGGGGTAATCGTTCGGGGGGCCGGGATTCGCGTTTTCGGAATTCATTGGTGCGTGCGGCACCCCCGTCAGCATGTAATAGCCGCTGGACGAGTGGGCATTGTCGTTGCTCGACACGCTGCGGATCAGGCACAATCGGTCGGCCAGCAGGGCCGTGCGGGGCAGCAGTTCACAGACGCTGATTCCGGGGACAATCGTGCTGATCGGTCCGAATTCGCCACGGACTTCGGCGGGGGCGCCAGGCTTCGGATCCCAGGTCGAATGCTGGGGTGGCCCCCCCATGAGGAACAGCACGATGCACGACTTGGCGGTCCCCTGACCCGAGGTGGCCGGCCCGGCTAACGCCGAGCGGGGGGCCAGCAGGTGCGGCAAGTTCAAGCCCAGCGCGCTGATGCCGCCGACACGCAGCATTTCGCGCCGCGTCAACCCGTCGCAAAGTTGGGTACCACTTCCGTGAATGCTGAACATAGAGGACCACTCTCACCGAAATCGCGTCGTCAACTCATCAATCGGTCGTTGCCTGCACGAGTGCGGCCGGGGCCGACCAGAATCTGAGTTCGAGGTCTGACCTTGCCGCACTGTACGCAATTTCATTCTATCATAACATTCGGATGTGTCGATGGGTCTTGGCAGCCGGCTTTGTCACCAGTTTTTGAGGGCCGGTGTCTGGTTCCCGGGCGCGATCAGGCTTCGGATTCAAAGGCCCAGCTTTGGGCCAGAGCCACCAGCACATCGACCGCATGCTGCATTTCCTCGACGCTGGTCCATTCCAGGGGAGAGTGGGGGTTGTGTTCGCCCGTCGACAGGTTGGGAGTGGGCAATCCCAGCGCGGTCAGGCGGGAACCGTCGGTTCCGCCACGGATGACGGTCTGGCGAGGTTCCAACCCGGCGGCCCGCGTGGCCTCAAGGGCTTTCGAGAGCGCCCGAGGCTCTTTCACCAATCCATCGCGCATGTTGCGGTACTGCTCCACGATCTTAAGTTCGATCGTGCAACGAGGATGTTGGGCCTGCACACGCGCGGCGATCTGCTCTAATTGGGTGGCATACTCGCGCAGGGCCGGTGTCTCGAAATCCCGCAGCAGGATTCGCACCGAGGCCTGCCCGACTCCACCTTCGATGTGATAGGGATGGATGAACCCTTCGCGTCCGTCGGTGCACTCGGGCGAGAGGCGGTCGGTGGGCAGGTGCGTCAGAAATTCCCCCAGAATGCGGACGGCGTTGACCATTTTCCCTTTGCCGATCGACGGGTGGATGTTCACACCGTTGACGGTGATGATGGCCAGATCGGCAGAAAACGTCTCGCCATCGACCGAACCTTCGCCGTCGCCATCAAGGGTGTAGGCACAGATCGCCCCGACTTGCTGCAGGTCGACATGATCCACTCCATGTCCGATCTCTTCGTCGCAAGTGAATACCAGCCGAATCGGTCCGTGGGCGATTTCAGGATGTGCCATCAGGTGAGCGGCGGCCGACATGATGACGGCGACGCCGGCTTTGTCGTCGGCTCCCAGCAGGGTGGTGCCGTCGGTGGTGATGACGGTGGCGCCGATCAGTTTTGCGAGATCGGGATTGTCGGCGA
>JAFEBR010000843.1 GCA_018242565.1 Planctomycetota bacterium
AAGACTGCTTCACGAGCGACGTCGTCTCGGCGAGCCCTTCGGACGCTCGATGTGATCTACCTGTCAGGTTGTGATTTCCTGCGGTTGTGTTCGTTTTCTGTCGGTTTTGTTCAATTCGCGTTTGAGCTTATCGTTGAGAGGTGTCTGGAATGTGTTGCGTTTCGCGATGTTCACTGCGGCGAACGTGGGATAACTTGACTTGGATGGTCTTGGTTGGCGTGGCCTGGTTGGCTTGTCCGAATTCAGGATTCGCTCAAGTGGAGGCCGCACGGCTGTTCAATGCATTTGTCCGGCAGCAGGCTGCGGAGTTGCGTGCCGCGGACAAGTCGCCACAGACTCGCGAAGAGTGGGCCGCCACCAAAGATGCTCTCCGGAGCTTTCTGCTCCAGGCGTGGGGAGGCTTTCCCCGGGAAGCCTGTCCGCTGGAACCCAAAATTCTGGGAGAACTAAAACGCGAAGGATACCGCGTTGAAAAGGTCGTCTTTCAGACCTTTCCAGGTGTCTGGATGACGGCCAATGCGTATGTTCCCAACGGCGAGCCGGGGCAGAAATTTCCGGCAGTGCTATGCGTGCATGGTCATTGGCCAGGGGCCAAGCAGGATCCCGTCGTGCAGTCTCGGTGCATCGGGCTTGCGCGGCACGGCTTTTTTGTCTTATGTGTTGATGCGTTCGGAGCGGGCGAACGCGCGATCGACAAGAAGCTGGGGGAATACCATGGGGAGATGGCCGGGGCCTTACTCTTGCCGATCGGGAAGCCGTTGTCTGGACTGCAGGTTTATGAAAATATGCGGGCGATTGATTACTTGCAGGCCCGAACGGAAGTCGATGCCGGCAGGATCGGCATCACCGGCGCCAGCGGCGGGGGAAATCAGTCGTTATATACCGGGGGTTTTGACCTGCGGTTGCGGGCTGTGGTTCCAACCTGTTCGGTGGGGACCTACCAGGCCTATCTCACGACCGCCTGTTGCATGTGCGAAGTCGTGCCCGGCATTTTGCGGGTTACTGAAGAGGGGAATGTGCTGGCCCTGTCTGCGGACCGCGGGTTGATGGTGACAAGCGCCACCCAGGATGCATTTCAGTTCTCGGTTGACCAGGCGCGGATCTCATTGGCGCGGGCGACCGACGTGGCTCGACTGATTTCGCCGGCCGGATCGCCGATCGTGCAACATACGATCATTGAGGCGCCCCACCACTACAATCAGCCGATGCGCGAAGCGATGTATGGTTGGATGACCCGCCATCTCAAGGGGGAAGGGGAGGGGCGTCCCCTTCCGGAACCGTCCCTCGTGACAGAGGATCCTGAAACTCTCCGGTGTTGGCCCGGTGTGTCCCGGCCGGACGATTATGTGACGTTGCCTCGTTTTGCCTTTGCGGAAGCGCGGCGACTGCAGCAAGTGCGTCGGACCGGGAGCGATCCGCAACGACTGGCCCGGCTGACGGCCACGAAGGATGCGACAGAATTGAACGCCTGGTTCAAGCTTGAGCGACAGGCGTTGACTGCCAGTTTCGGCCCCCAGTTATCTGTCTCTGCTCCTCAATCGCGAGAAACCAAGTTCACTGCGGATGGCCTGGGGATGGAATTGAAGTTTGAAGTGGAACCCGGAATTGAGATTGTTGCGCTCTGCGATTCCCACCTGGCAGGTCCAGAGGTCAAGAACCGGAAAATCGCACTCTTGCTGGATGTTGACATCGGTGCGGAAAAAACCTGGACCGGTGATCTGGCCCAGGAATATCGTCGGCAGGGTTACGGCATTGTGGCACCGGAACTGCGGGCTACCGGGCGTTTTGCCTGGCCGACTGACAAAATCGGTCAGGCCCCCGACCATAACTCGGCCGAATGGTCGCTATTGATTGGCCGGCCGCTGCTCGGTCAATGGGCACTCGATATTCGTCGGACTCTGGATGTTCTGGCGATCCATCTGGGAGGGGAATCGGCCGAGGTGGTCGTGGTTGGTCGCGGAGCATCGGCTGTCATCGCCATGACCGCCGCGGCACTCGACACACGCATCAATCGAGCCGTCGCAATTGGGGGTCTGGCGACATATGCCAGCGACCGTCCGTACCGCGGACAGAGACTGGGAATCATGGTTCCCGGACTGTTACGTGACGTGGGCGATATCGGACACATTGCGGCTCTGATTGCACCGCGAGGCTTGGCCATTCACGGCGCTGTCGATGGTTTCGGTGAGTCCCTGCCTTTGCCGGCACTGGAAGAGGCCTTTCGATACACGCGCCAGGTTTATTCCGCACTGGGGGTTGCTGATCAGTTCCAGATTCTTGCGGTTCGGTAAAGTTCGGCCCAATCTTAGGGAGCCGCCAGAGGCCTTGGTTCGCGGTGCATCAAGGGGGGAGTGTTTGAGGGCCGGGTTCTTCCACTTGCAGTGGAGTACGGCCAGTGTGCCGGAGACTCTGCGGTAATCGGTGCCACCAGCTTGTCAGGCCGAGACGTGTAGAAACTGGGCCAGTCCTCGGGCGAAATTTCGGTATTTCCGCTTGAATTCACGCTGGTTGCAACGGGCCCATCGGTGATGTGGGGGCTTTTCACTGGAAAATAGCGGACAGCGGATGGGACATGCCAATGGGCTTAATTGCCTGAATCGCGGCGGTTTTTCAGAAAAAGTCACTGGATCATTGGATCGTGATTGCGTTTTCACTTCAAGACTGATGCTCCGCGAGCCTGGTCCTGCAAGTGTGCCACGAGGTCAGTGCTGGCGATTTCTGACCGCAAAACTGAACAGTCGTTGGACTTGTGGCCCGTGGGCAGACAAATTGGACAAGTCGGCGGATATTGCTTGAAAAGCTCGCTCCGGATAGTATCGAGTTAAGTCACATCGTGGCTAACAAGCGTGCGTTTTCCGCCTAACCACACAGAGGACAGCTTTCCATGAAGAATCGAATCAACACCCTGTTGGGGTGGCTGATGATGGCATTGGTCATTGCGGCTGTGGGGACTGCCACGGCACCCCGCATGGTCGTCGCCCAGGATGATGCCGCCGAGGAAGAAGGAGCCGCACCAGAAACGAAGAAGAAAGACGCCCAAAAGACCGAAGAAGGGGAAGGATCAGGCGAAGGATCGGGTGAGAATTTCCTGTTCTGGGTTGCCAAGGTGTCTGGTCTAATCGGGGTGGTGTTGTTGCTGCTGTCGATCTACTTCGTTGCGGTGACTGTCCGTACGTTCATGGAGTTGCGTCCCGAAGTTGTGACCCCGCTGGAGGCTCTTGAAGAGTCGGAAAAGCTGATGCAGGCCCGGGATTTCACCGGCTTGTACAAGCGATTGAAGGGGGACAATGCGTTTTTCTGTAAGGTGACCAGTGCCGGCATTGCCGAACTTCCTAATGGAATTGCGGAAGCACGCGATGCCATGGAACGGGTTGGCGAAGTGGAAACCATCACGATGGAGCGAAAAATCAGTATGCTCGCCGTGCTGGGCACGCTGGGGCCGATGATCGGCTTGCTCGGCACTCTGAAGGGGATGATCGGTGCCTTCGGAAACATTGCCCGCTCTGGTACACAACTGAAGGCCAGCATGGTCGCCGAGAATATTTCTGAAGCACTCGTGTTGACGTTCGAAGGGGTCGCGTTGTCTGTCCCCGCGATTTATCTGTTTGCGTTGTTCCGAAATCGAATTTCTTCCTACACGGCGACTGCCATGCTGGATGCCGATGCGTTTGTCCGGAAACTGTACACGACGATGAAAACGAAGGCTCCTGCTCCGGCTGCTCCTGCCGCGGCTCCGCCGGCTCGTCCCTAAGCTGCGGTTTGTCGCTGGGGGCTTTTCGGTCGCCTGTGAAGGGGAGTCAAAATGAGTTCATTGCCATCTGCTGAAAATGCGGAACCGAACCTGACGCCGGTTCTGGACATGGTGTTTCAATTGATCACCTTTTTCATGCTGGTGATTAATTTTCAGGCGGCTTCTTTGGATTTGTCGTTGAAGTTGCCCGTCGTGGGATCTGCTCGTCCGGTCGAAAAAGGCGCGGAAGATCTGCTGGTATTGAATATCAATACCGCGGGGCAGGTGATGATGTACGGAAATCCGATCAAGCCCGAGGACTTTGTTCGCAAAGAGGGGAACGAGGCCCGGATCAAGCTGCAATTGGCCGGAAAAAAGGTCAAAAAAGGCGACGAATTACCGACCCTGGTGGTCGTGCGGGCTGATGCCGGAACGCCGTTTGAATTGCTGAATAAAGTGCTGACAGAATGTCAGTCCGAAGGGTTTCGCAAGTTTGCCCTGCGGGCCATGAACAAGGTGGATGCCGGGTAACCCATGCGACGAAAACGAAAAAAACGCAGCGGTTCGCAGGAAGAAGTGACGCTCAATCTGGCTGCCATGCTCGACATGGCGTTCCAGTTGCTGGCCTTCTTTATCCTGACGTTTAAACCCTCGCCGGTGGAAGGGCAGATCAATCTCAATCTGCCGCCACCTCGTCCGATTCTGCCGCCGGAACAGATTCAGAAACCTGAAACAGAAGAACCGGAAGGTGATGGTCCCGCGGCGGCCCACACGTTGACGATTACCATCAATTCAGCCGGCAATGGCCAGGTTGCTTCGATGCAGGTTGGTCTGGCGAAACTGTTTGATGGTGGTCTGACGGCTGACCGTTTGCGGATCCTTGATCGGCGACTCAAAGACGTCTTTGCCATCGAAGGAAAGCCGTATGATCAGGTGCTCCTGAGAGTTGGGAAGAGTCTCGCTTATGGCGAGTTGATGAAGATCATCGATGTCTGCACGAAGCAGAAAATGTCCGACGGAACGCCGGTCAACAAAATCAGCTTCGTCGAACTGCCCGAGAATTAATAACATGTCGATCTCGCCTCGCAGACCAACGCCTTCGCTGTTGCCCACTGGATTTGGTCTGCGTTTATTGGCGATGCTTGGGGCGCTGGCTTTGATCGGAGCCACGATTCACACCCTGCGAAGTCAGCACCTGGCATCGCTGGCGGCGGAAAAAGCGGCAATTGAACGGGGAGAAGCTCCGTTCCACGAACAGCGGGCTGCCGCTGAGCAGCCACAATGGCAGGAAACCGTTCTACCAGGGCCAACTTCGGAAGATCCTGTCGAACGCGAAGAAATGCAGCGGTTGCTGACTGTCGTGGCTGATAAGACGCCGATCGAAGCCGTCGACAATCCTGCCTATATGCGGATGATGAAATGGGCCATGAGTCGGTCGACCGCAGAATTGGAAGAGCGGGCGGACCGCGACATCACGTTCAGTAAATTGTGGATGTCGCCACAGTTGTATCGGGCCGATCTGTTGAGGTTACGGCTGAAGATCGCCCGAGTCATTCGTTACAGCGGCAAGGAAGTTACAGAGAATTCACTGGGACTCAAAGAAATCTACGAAGTCTACGGCGAAACTGATGATTCAGGCGGCAATCCCTACGTCGTGGTGGTACCCGAGTTGCCCCCGGGGATCAACGTGGGAATCGAATCTAAGGGAGACGTCGTCTTCGTCGGGTATTTTCTCAAGATTCTTGGCTATCAGGCATTTGAAAAGGCTCGCGGTGCCCCATTGCTGATCGGTCGCATCCGAAACGCAGGAGCCGCGAAAAATCGGATCGGATCATCGCGCATGTCTGGTCTCGACCAACTTTTGCTGGTGGGTGGGGCCGTGATTTGCGCCGCTTTACTGGCGGTTTCGTGCTACCGCATGTTGAGAATGAGTGGCCGTCGCCCTGTGCGTCTTTCGTCCCTGTCGGAAGCCCCGGCGGTTGATGTCGAAAGCTGGCTGGCACAAGGGGATTTCGCCGAGGCGAACTCCACGGAACCGCACGACGATCTTCCCGCGTCGACCACACCAAACAGTTTGTTTGAAACCGCGACGGACCACCGAGGCTCAGCGGGTTCGGGGACGTAATGGGCTGTCGCTCGCTGCGGTTAACGATTCTGCGATAGCACCTGGCCTGTCGCCCGCAACTCGGCATGAGCCTCTTCGAGCAGGTTGCACCAGTCGGCGATGTGTTCCTGGCGATGGGCGCTGACTGCCACGGCACGGATTCGCGGTTGGATCTGTCGGGCGTCGTTGATCGCTGCCTCGACCGAAAACGGGACGTGTGGCAACAGATCTGTCTTGTTAATCACCAGAATCTGGCTTGTCCGAAATGCCTTCGGATATTTCGCTGGCTTATCGTCTCCCTCGGTGGTGCTGAGCACAATGACACGCACATGTTCGCTCAGATCATGAGAGGCGGGACACACGAGGTTCCCCACGTTTTCAATGAACAGGAAATCGCAGTCGAGTTCTCCCAGTCGTTCTAACCCGCGTTCTACGAGGGGAAGTTCCAGGTGGCAGGCACCGCCCGTTGTCAATTGAATCGTCGGCGCCAGGGGAGCCAGACGCTGTGCGTCGCGGTCCGTTGCCAGATCGCCCACGAGCACGGCCATTTTTCGACGCCCCTGCCAGTGCCTGGCGGTGGCCTGCAACAAAGTGGTTTTGCCGGCACCAGGAGATGACATGATATTCACCACGAGAATGCCCCGCCGGGTAAACTCGTCTCTCAGCTCCTGGGCACTCTGTCGCGCTTTGGCCAGGACATCGCGGCCCACGGAAATGATCTGTTGAGTCATGCTGGTCGATCTCTTTCATCCGCCGTCTGCAATGTGACGCTCACTAATCGCATTTCGTCGCCAGCGGTAATTGTGACTTCAGTTTGACCGCACTGGGGGCAGACAATCCGGGTTTGCTCAACGGCGATTGTACCACAGGCAGGACACTCTGCCGTCAGGGGGACTTCGTTGACCACCAGGTGTGTTTCCCGCATGCGAAATTCAGGCGAAACCACTTTGTACGCCGATTCGAGTAACAAAGGTTCGACCCCGGCAAGCGGTCCGATTTCCACTTGAATATCAACGACCGCAAGCCCGCCGTTTTCGATTCGGATTTGTTCAACCTGCCGTAACAGCGCACGAATGAGGGATTGTTCATGCATGCGCTGACCGCAGTCCTGAAGAGTTCAGTTGGTGGTCGGATAAGGCCTGCGCAATCTCGGCTGCAACAGGTGCGGCCGCCGACGCGACGCCTGGGGTCAGCGGTCGTTCTGGACCGGGGTCTGCGATTTCGATGCCCCAGAGCCAGACTGTGGTCGGGAGCAGATTCAGTTGCATCGCCAGCGTCAAGGTGGAGACCAGTCCCAGGTCATGGCTGTTGCGGATGCGACCGACGGGGAGATCGGCGCAAGGCCAGGTCCAGCGTTGCCAGGTTCCCGGAGGACACCGGTCAGAGTTCGGTCCCGTCGAGAGTCCCTGGCAGGCATCACACAGGATCAGACAGTCGTGATCGTCGAGCCAGTTCAGCAGGTCCAGCGGATTCCCCGCTCGACGAATTCGCAAGAGGCCCGACGGCTTTTGTTCTAACGCGTCAGCAACCAGCCAGCCGATGCGATCGTCACCGTGGGGGCTGCCGATACCCACAAATAAAGCTCCGTTGACCGACATTTCAACGCTCTTCCCGGATCACTTTCAGAAAATGGGTCGAACAACTGATGCAGGGGTCGTAGTTTCGTACAAGACGTTCGGCCAACTCGGCCACGCGTTGATCCGATTCATGAAGAATGGCGGGGAGGTAGGCCCGCAGATCGTCTTCAATCTGTTTTTGATTTTGCGATGTCGGGGGAACGATCTTGGCGAATTCGATGGTTCCCGTGTCGGTGATCCGGTAACGATGGTAAATCAGACCACGAGGGGCTTCCGTGGCGGCGCAGCCCGAACCCGCCCGATACTGGTAGGAGATTCGCGGCGGCTGAAATGGTCGATAATCACGCAGGATTTCGAGGGCTTCCTCATAGGCATGCACCAATTCGAGGCCACGAGCGACAATTCCCAGATACGGGTTCCAGCAGGGCGTTTCAAATTTGAGTTCATCGGCCAGGCGGCGCGCGGCGGGCGCGAGTCGGTCTCGGCACAGATTGACGCGTGCCAGTGGTCCCACGAAGAAGGGAGCCGCATTGTCGATGCGTTGTGATTGCAGTGAAGTGGAATGTGCCACATGCACTTCTTCAAACCGCTGTTCGTATTCACCCACGGGAATTGTGTAGCCGGCGGTTGAGCCGATGTCCCCTTCATTCAGCGGATATTCGTCGGGGTGGACGACCGAGACCATTTCATAAGGACGCTTAAAGTCAGGGAAGGGCAGGCTCGCCACCCAGCGGGTGGCAGCGATGGCCGCTTCCAGGCCCCATTCGAAATCGGGAATCAGCGCCGCCAGTTCATCACGCCGGGGTGCCCGGTAGAACCCGCCGACCGATACATTCACGGGGTGAATCGCCCGGCCGCCCAGGACTTCGAGCAATTGATTGCCATGCTTCTTGAGCCGCAGTCCCCGTTTCACTTCCTGCGGGTGTTGCGCGGCCATGTCGATGCCACTGTCGTACCCGAGAAAATCAGGCGCATGCAGAAAGTGCATATGCAACGCGTGGCTTTCGATCCATTCACCACAGTACAGAAGTCGGCGCATGCGGCGAATTTCGGGGGTGATTTGAACACCCAGAGCCGATTCCAGAGCGTGAACCGAGGTCATCTGGTACGCAACGGGACAGATTCCGCAGATCCGTGCCGTGATATCGGGGACTTCTTCGAGGGGGCGTCCGCGGAGGAAGGCCTCAAAAAAGCGGGGCGGTTCATAAATATTCAATTGCACTTCGTCGAGGGCACCGCTCTTCAAGCGAATGTGCAGGGCTCCTTCGCCTTCGACTCGGCTCAAGGCTTCGACTCGAATTGTCCGGGTATCGGGCATAGCGACTCACTCCACTCTCGACAAAATTTTGTAGCGTCTGGTTCAGGAACAGGGGCCAGTCGGGTTGGGAACTGTTCAGTTCACGCCGCCCGTACGATAGAGCCAACCCGCGGTTACACTCGGTGGCGTCCTGGGTTTATGTGGCGGACGATTCCCGAGGCACGAGCCTCTCGCTGATCTCACGGAATTCTGGAGCGTAGCCATTGAAGTTGCGCAACAACGGTACGAGTTGCTGCGGTGGATTTCCGGCTGTGACGTAGTGATCGGCCAGGCTGCCGACTTGAGCCTGTCTGGCCGGGCCATAGCAACCATAACAACCCCGATCATAAGCCGGGCAGATCGCCCCACAACCCGACTGAGTTACAGGTCCCAGGCAGGGGATGCCCCGCGCGACGGGCACGCAAACCGTACCTCGGCGTTTGCAATCGAGGCAGACCGAGTGACCGGGAGTCTTTGGCTTGCGACCCGCAACCAGGGAAGCCAGGACTTCGACAAGCTGATGGTGATTGATCGGGCAGCCCCGCAACTCGAAATCAACTGGGACGTGATCGGCAATCGCCGTCGAAGTGGCCAAAGTCTTGATGTAGTCCGGTCTGGCGTAGACTGCCTGCGTGTACTCGGCCGTATCGGCCCAGTTTCGCAGCGCCTGAATCCCCCCCGCGGTGGCACAGGCCCCGATCGTCATCAGGAACTTTGCTTGCTGACGAACTTCGCGAATCCGTTCGGCGTCATGAGCCGTCGTAATGGAACCTTCGACGAGTGCTACGTCGTAGGGACCCGGAATGACCCGGCTCGTGGCTTCCAGAAACAGCGCGATCTCGACGGCGCCGGCGATTTCGAGCAAATGATCTTCGGCATCGAGCAATGACAACTGACAGCCATCGCACGACGCGAACTTGAAGACGGCAAGTTTCGGCTTGGAGCCCATTAGAGTCCCTCCACGCGAAAGTACGGCGCCAGACGATCGTATCGAAAGACCGGGCCGTCTTTGCATACGAAGGCGGGGCCTAACTGGCAATGTCCACAGAAACCGACAGCGCACTGCATGTTGCGCTCTGAGGACAGCCAGATCTGTTCTGGTTTCAGCCCCAGTTTTAACGCGCTCTTGGCCGTGAAATGCATCATCACGTCGGGGCCGCAGGTCAGCAGCACAGTCTGGCTGGGGCGTGCCAGTTTCAGGCGATCGAGTACGACGGTCACAGTCCCCACGTGTCCTTTCCAATCGAGCGGCGCCCGATCGACTGTGGTCTCGATCTGCATGCCTGCGGATTTCCAGGCGTCGTATTCGCTCGGATACATCAAGGTATCGGGCGACTTGGCACCGTAGACCAGGGACACCTGTCCATAATCAGACCGTTGCTCGAGGATCTGGTAAATTGCCGGCCGGAGTGGAGGCAATCCAATCCCGCCAGCCACAAACACAACATCCCATCCACGGTAATCAGCAACCGGCCAGCACGAACCGAAAGGTCCTCGTAATCCCAGCGTATCGCCCGGATTCATTTTGGCCAGTGCCTGCGTGACGTTGCCAGCGGTTCGGATCGTGTGAGCCCAACGGCCGCGCGATCGGGGATGCGCGCTGATAGAAATCGCTGACTCGCCTACGCCCGGCAGGTAGAGCATATTGAATTGCCCCGGCCGGAATTGATACGTCGAATTCAAGGTGGAATCGACGAACTCGAGATCGTAGGTGTATACGTCCGGGATTTCTGGCGTGATGCCGGCAATGCGTACGGTGCGTGCCAGCCACGGGTTTGCCGCAGGGGTAGCCGATGTTGCCGTCAAGATGCTGTCTCCCGGATTGCGGCGACTTCT
>JAFEBR010000844.1 GCA_018242565.1 Planctomycetota bacterium
TAGTCGAAGTCGCGCATGAGCTATGCACCCCTCTAGTGTGTCGTACACGGATAAAATTGCGTTCCTCAGGGTAACGGATGAATCCACAGGTGCAAGCCAGTGCGGTCCGTCCGTTCAGGCACAGAAAAAACGGTCTCTAAAAATCGGTCGGGCGGGTTTCAATTCGGCCCTTTCCGGCCGCGACAGCAGACTTTTCCTCAAGTGGGGCGAGCGGTGATTGTCGGGCCGCTGGCCTAATCGCCCCCTTCCTGACCGGAACTGTCGAGTCGTTCGGCGGGATACAGCCTTAAGCGTTCGCTGAAGCTGCGCAATTCGACATACCGTTCTGCCGCGTTCACGATCAACGCGCGGAATCCCGGTTGGGCCACCGTCTTCAGATCGAGCAGTTTCGTGCCGGTGAGTTTGTCGATCGCCAGCAGATTCAAGGTCCAGACGGGGACCTTCCCTTTCTGTCGGAATTCGCTTTGTGAAAATAGCAGGAACGGCGAGGAAGCCAGTCGTTCCAGCAGCAGGTTCTTCCCCTGCACGGGTTGCTTCCAGCGCTGTTTACCCGTCCTCAGGTCGAACGACAACATGGTGCCGTTGGCGCGCAGGAAGGGAATCTGGTCGGTCGAGTTGTGGGTGATCGGGTTTTTGTTGAGCAGTAGAAACAGGCTTTCGCGGTCGGCCACGACGAACGCGTTCGTGCGCGGGTTGAACTCATCCGCCGGGATCTGGGCCAGGGGTTGAGACGATCCGGTCTGCAGATCGAGCAGCGTGAATGTGCCATCGGGGGTCAGAATGGCCGCCCGATCACGATCGAGCAGCGATATCTTGGCTTCGGGAGCCAGTTCGACGGTCCAGACGTCCTGATCGCGAATTGGGTCATACAGTCGCAGTCCGGTTTTGGATTTCGGCAAGCCCGACATGACAAACCGGTCACGGACCAGGTGCACAAACCGGTTGAGCGTGATGTCGAGATTCTTGGCCTCCACCTTGCGGCCATCGACCGCCCGCAGCGCGACACAATTCTGGCCGTCGGGAGGACGGATGTAGACCACCTGATCGCCTCCCAGCACGATCGAGTTCGACCGGACTCCGTTGTAGACCCAGGCTGTCTCGCCGGACAACGCGTCGATCATGGTCAAGCTGCGACGGCCGAGAGATCCCACCACTTCTTCGCCTGCCAGGCACAGCCCCTGAGGCATCGCCTGCAGGGCCTGCGTCTGGGCCTGTCGGTTGGCCAGGTTGGCCGGCGTCTGCATGTCGCTTTGTGAGTTGAGATTGCGGCTGAAGAGATTGATGTTCCCGCCACTGCGCAGTTCCGCGGGACGGGTCCACAGCACCCGGCGGTCCACAGGCGACAGAGCGTGCAGCACCCCCTGATGCAGCACGTTCAATTGATGCACGGCGGCTCGCCCGAAAGCCTGGCTGCCGTCGTTGTTCGACAGCCGACTCCGCAGCGGCACCGACCAGTACAGTTCATCAGAGAATCCATCGATGACATCCAGTCGCTGCGACGTGATCTCGACTTCCAGCCGATGGGCGTGAAAGAAGGGGGCCGTCGAACCGTGGGGGTGCAGTTCCTGCAACTGACTCGAATTGTTGGAAAAGCCCGTCAGGCCATGCCGCTCGACCCGAATGGAATCGGCATGCCAGTCGAGCGTATTGGTCGGCCACTCGGGGAATTTGCCCGCGTCGCGCAAGGCGGCCACGAAGGCCGCTCCGTTCGCCGTGCCACCCACGGGTACGTCGGCGTATCGCTGTTCCAGCACCCGGTAAGCCGCCGCGGCTTCTTCGGGGAGCTTGAACTCGAGCAGAAGTCGCGCCAGCCGTTCCAACGCGGCCGCTTCGAATTCACGCTGCCCACACTGCGACAGTTGTCGTAACAGCCGTTCGGCGGCCAGGAACTCGCCCCGGCTGGCATAGGCTTCCGCCAGATCGCGGCGGACGGCCAGCGCCTGCGGGCGCTGGCGAAACAACTGCAGGAACCGCACCTGGGCTTCTTCCGAGCCCTGGGCTTCGTCGCGGAGTTTGTCGATCCGCTGGTCGATGACCGCTTGTTCGGCCGGAGACAGCCGCGCGTACAACGAGTCAATTTTCGCGGCGGCCCACAGGTCGGCTCGCGTATCGACACCGGTCAGGTCTTCCTGCGAGACCAGCACCGACCGGGCGGCGGCGACCCGCAGGTAAATGTCAAAGGCCCGCTCGGGCTGACCCTTCGACAGGAACAGATCGGCTTCCTGTTTCTGCAGATTCTGGCGCTCGACCTCGGTCCGCACGAGAGTCGCCAGGTCGGCCAGATCGGCCTCGTTCGAGGGTTGCAGCAGGTCCTTCTGGATCGCTTCGGTCAGGGCTTTGACGATCAGGCTGCGAAAAGTTTCGCGCAGTTCTTCGGGAATGCGGTCGCGTGGCACCTGTCGCAGCAACGCCAGGGCGGCCGCTTGATCCTGCTTCAGAGCGTGGATCTGGGCTTCGCGAATCAAGGCCCAGGCGTCGGTTGGATCGGCCTGTTTGCGACGGACGATCTCGGCCTGCACGGTGTCGCGCTGTTCGAAGGCGGTGATGCCATGCGCATCCGCCGCCAGCAGCATGCCGTGATACATCGCCAGGTTGCCGGCCGGTTGCTGATCGGGGAGCGTCAGCTTGCCAGCCACCTGTCCGGACTGCAGTTGAATGATCCAGATTTCGCCCGACGAGACAGGCAGATAATACTGATCGCCCAGCAGCACGCCGCGTCCCGACGGCGCCGGAAGCTTGATGTTGGGCCACAGTTCATTGCCATTGGCCAGGTCCCAGGCCCCAAGCCAGTCGCGGCCGACAACGATCACCTGCGGTCCATGCACGCCGGCGAAATAGAGGGCCGTGCCGCGCGGCTTGGTCCACTGTTCTTTGCCAGTGGCCTGATCCAGACAAACGAAGGATTGTCCTTCGGGAGATGAAAACAGCACTTTGCCTGCGACCGCGACGGGGGGCGCCGGTCCCCACATGTCTTTCAATTGCCACATCGGGACGAGGTTGGCGATTTCCGCCGTGTTGGCGCCGAACTGATTCACGGGCTGCTTCAAACCGACGGCGAACCGATGCCCCCAGAGCAGATTGCGCGTGGCCCGATCGACGGCGACGGTCCAGCCCACGGTCGTCGGGCAGATCACCATTCCGTCGGCTACGGTGACCTGGGCGGTCCACCAGCGCCGGCACAGATCCTTTTCAATGTCGGGATCGGAATTCGCAATGAGCTGAGTCCATTTGATGGCCCCGGTCGCCGGGTGCAGGCAGATGAGGCGAATCTGTTTGGAAGAGTCTCCCGATGTCGATTCGCCGACGATGAACAGGTCATCGCCATCGACCACCGGTGCGCCAAAGAAGAAGTACCCAGCCAGCGGGGGATCGAACGATTCCCCATTCGCGTTGCCCCCGACTTCCCACAGCGGTCGGCCCGATTCGAGGTCAAATGCAGCCAGGCGGGCGCTGGATGACACGGGGGCGGGCTGGTTGGGATCGACCCAGTTATTGAAATTCCCTGGCTGCCGCAGGGTGAACGCCTGCGGATCATCGACCACGAACAGGCGCGTGCCGTCGCTGCTGACCAGGCCGAAATTCGCGTTGCGGAACAGCAGATGGCTGACCGGATGGAACTCGGCCTGCGTGAACCCGCCATTCATGTGGACGATATTATTATTGACGATCCGCACCTGCCGGTTGCCGATGATGCGGGCGATCTGGCCCTCCCGCAGGTCGTCATCCTGCCCTCCCAGGGCGCCAATCAGTCGTTCCAATGGTTGGAATTCGTCGGTCTGCCACAACTCGCGCCCCGTCTCGGCATCCAGGACCTGCACGCCATGCAGACTGCGCACGAGGACCTTGCCCGCCACCATGCTGGGAAAGATCAAAGGCAGGGGATGGCTCCCCTGTTCGGCCAGATCCTGCGACAGGTGCTCGATCTGTGAACGGACTGGTTGGCGATCGCTGAGGTGGAACTGCCAGCGCGGCAGCAGCAGCGGTTCGCCACCGGTCGCCACCCCCGTCCGGCGGGGCGAACCAAAGAACATCCGCCATTCGGTCAACGGACTTTCGAGCGGGCCCCCCAGTTTCGGCGACGAGGCCAGCCAGCGGGCCGCGTCACGCGAGCCGCCCCCCAAAGCCGGGGCGGTCGCCGGGACATCGACTTTCTGCAGGTCGAAAATCTCGCGGGCCAGTTCGGTCTGACCCACCTGGGCCAAGGCCAGCGCGGCCTTGGCTCGCCAGACGGCCGACTGCGTCAAGGCGGGTCGCGCCTGCCAGAGCAGCCCGAACCAGCGTGCGGCCAACGCCGGTTCATTGCGGTCGAGGTGCCAGGAGCCGATGCGATTGGCCGCTTCGTAGCCGGCGTCGGTATGAAAATAGGTCCGCGCCAGACGTCCGAACTCAGCCGGGGAACCCGAGGCGACCGCGTCCGCCAGCAACTGTTTGGCCAGCCCGCTGTACTGCTTGCGATATTGTTCCAGCCATTCGGGGGGCACACGGCCGATCAAGCGTTGGGCCTCGGCATGCAGAGACACCCATTTGACCCCTTCGGGAACCGTCCCTTCCTCTGCCGGGTACAGGGTGTCGTCGGTCAGGCTGGCGACACGCTGCAGAATTTCGAGGGCGTCGTTCCAGCGTTCGTCGGCAATCGCGATTTTGGCTTTATGGATCAGGTCTTCGGCCCGTTTTTCGGACGGAGCCCGATTGTCCATGGAGGCCCGCGGCACTTTCCGGCCGGGACCCGATTTGATCGGCTGGTTCGCCAAGTCAGTCAAGGCGGCTTCGGCAGCTTTGTCGAGTTGTTCCTGGCCGGGGGTCTTTTTCTTGCGTCGGAAGAGATCCTGCAGTGGTTGCAGGACCTCATTTTTCGGGGGCTGGGCCGGTGGTTTCTTGGCGTCGGGTTTCGCCTCGGCTTGTTCGTCTTTCTTTTCCGCAGGCGGTTTGGGGGTGGGTTTGTCTTCTGCCCAGGTCGCGGAGCGGGCCAGCCCCCAGGCCAGGGCGATCAAAACCACGGCGACCCAGCGACCGGGTCGGCCCACACGGGGAGATTTCAACGACATGTCAGGCGCCTTCCAGCGGGAAGATAGGCCCAGTACGGGCACGACAAACGCGAACCCTGATTGTCCAACGCCGTCTGCGGAAAGGCAAGTCGGATCGAACGGACGCATGGTGCGACTGACATCGCGGGAGACCGCGTTTCGGGAAAAAAGGGGGATCCACAGATTTGCGCAGATTGACGCAGATTTTTTGGTGTTGGGGTTCATGGGCAAGTTGAACGGGGGGCTGGTGGTTCGGCGTGGAGAGGCACCTCTCTTTATATCCGCGTCATCCGTGTGCAGCCCATACGGCTGTTTGTCTAGCCGGTGCAAGTCCGGTCGCAGGAGTTGACTGTTTCCTGCGTAGCTATAACTGACGTCGCGACGGGGTGACCCGTCCGGCGCA
>JAFEBR010000845.1 GCA_018242565.1 Planctomycetota bacterium
ACCTCGGCCTGAAAGTCGCCTATTCGGAACCGACAGGTGCCGTGATCACTGGTGACTGGACAGGCGCCGTCCGCGTCTTCGACGCCAAGGACGGCCGAGAACGTGCCAGCCTGGCGACAAACCCCGGCCCTGTGGCGGCCCGACTGGAAGCCGCAAAGCAGGCACTGGCCGCGGCTCAGACGGCAGCCACCCAGGCCGCAAATCAACTGGCCGGACTGCAGAAGGTGGTTGCCGACAAGAAAGCGGCCGCCGAAGCCGCCACCAAAGCCGCTAATGACGGAGCGGCCGCCCAGACTGCAGCCACCACCGCCAAGGCCGAGGCCGACAAAAACCTGGTCGCGAAGACTGAAGCCGCCAAAACGGCTGAAACCGCGCTGACCAACGCAGCGACCGCCCTGGAAAAGGCAAAAACCGAGAAGGAAGCCGCTGAAAAGGCGGATGATAAGACCAATCTCCCCGCCAAGACGGAAGCCTTCCAGGCTGCCGAGAAGGCCCACACCACTGCGAAGTTTGTTAATGATACGGCGACCACCGAGAAGACGGCCGCTGAAAAAGCGGCCACCGACGCGGCCGCCAAACTCAAGGCCGCGACCGACACTGCGACGACCTTGAAAGCGGCCGCTGAGAAGGCGGTGGCCGAGATGAATCCGACACCCGACATGGTCAAGGCCATCGAAGCCGCTACAGTCGCGGCGAAACAGACGGCTGACGTGCTCACCGTGAGAACAGCCGCCGTCACAAAACTGACCGCCGAAGCGACCCAGACCGCTCAGCCATAACGGCGGCCACAAGCCACCTCGTTTCTTTTCAAAACCGGCCGGGCAACTCAACTGCGCCTCGGCCGGTTTTTTTCTTTCTGCGATTTCATCGTCGCGATCAGCCTGACCGACCGTTCGCCGTCAACTGCCCTCAAAGCGACTGTCGCACCCAGTTTGATAGAATCCAGTTGTGTCCGAATCGTGCACTATTGGTAAGCCAGGGAACAACTCCCACCCCCTTCAGGCTCAAAATTGATTCATGAAAACCGCCTCCCGTTATCTCCTCGCCGCGTTCATGATCGGAGCGGGCATCTTGCACTTCGTGAATCCCGGTTTCTTTTTGAAAATCATGCCCCCCTACCTGCCGCTGCACCTGGAACTGGTGTACCTGAGCGGTTTTTTTGAAGCACTCTTCGGCGTGCTGCTGCTGACTCGCTACTCGCGTTGGGCCGCCTGGGGCATTTTCGCGTTGTTGATCGCCGTCTTCCCGGCGAACATTTATCTGTTTCAACATCAAGAACTCCTGCCGGCACCGCCGCTGGTACATTGGCTCAGGCTGCCGTTGCAGGCCGTTTTCCTGGCCTGGGCCTACTGGCATACCCGGCCACAAACATATCCCCAGCCACTCGCATGACGCTCGGCTCGAGAATTTCCGAGGGTCGCAGCGCCTGATCGGCGGTGCCACGGCCTGAACCGTTCTCGATCGAACATCTCCCGCCACCGGTCTCCGGCTCCTTGGTTCAATGGAACCGCGCAGGGTCCAGCGGCTCGTACCCGCGGCGCGACTGCACTCACATGGCCGGGCAGACGAGACGGGAGGCAAGTTAGCATGTTCGCGGAAGACTTCTGCTTCAAGATTGTGTATCGTCCCATCACAGAAAATCATGGCTCCCCCAACGCAGATGGGCGGCCGACTTGCTGTTTGCCAGGAAAGATTCGGTTATGTCTCGTGAACTGTCTGGGCTGCGCATGGTGCGCGGCGTGTTGTTTGATATGGATGGCGTGATCTACGTCGGAACCCAGCCGTTACCCGGTGTCCAGGCGGCGCTCGATTATTTGACGACGACCGGCCGTACGTTTCTGTTCGTCACCAACAATGCCAGTAAAACGTCAGAACAGTTTGTCGAACGGCTGGCCGAGATGGACATTCATGTCCGTCCCGAGCAGGTCCTGGGAAGTGCCGAGGCCACGGCCGCCTGGCTTGCCGGGCAGGTGACCCACCAGAACTGGCCGCGCGGTCCCGTGATCGTCATGGGGCAGGACGGGTTGAAGGTCGCGCTGCGAAAGCACGGCTTTGAACTGACGACCGATCCTCACCAGGCTCGGTACGCCGTAGCGGGAATCAATTTCCAACTGACCTACGAAGAACTGGCCAACGTGACCCTCGCGATTCGTGGTGGCGCCAAATTCATTGGCACCAATTCAGATGCGACGTATCCCAGCGAACGGGGTCACCTGCCGGGCGCCGGTAGTATTCTGGCCTTACTGACGACCGCCAGTGGTCAGTCCCCACTCGTCATCGGCAAGCCCAATCGGGGCATGTACGAACAAGCGATCGCCCGCCTAAACCTGACGGTTGGCCAAACGCTGATGGTCGGCGACCGTTACGACACTGACATCTCCGGCGCAATCGGTCTGGGGCTATGGACCGCCGGAGTCTTAACGGGCATCAGTTCCCGCGCCGACTTCGAGCAGGCCAGCCCACCCCCGGACGTGATCGCCGAGAATCTGATCGACCTCGTCGATCGCCTGCGCTGGGCCGATCAGCAGTAATCTGTGCTGAAGTGCATGTGGATTACGGGGGCAGGCACCTTGCGGCCCGCGACTGTCCCGGTGTTTCAGCAGGTTGTAAAATGTGACACTTCCCAAGTGCCGCTGGAGCCTCATCCGACCGGCGCGTCTCACCAAAGACGCCCAGACGGTTCTCGCGGCAGATGAG
>JAFEBR010000846.1 GCA_018242565.1 Planctomycetota bacterium
GGCAATGGCCGCATTAAAACTCTCCAATGCGGCGGAATAATCTTTGTTCTTCCACGATTCCATGCCGTCACTGTACGCCGACTGCGAGTTGCCGACCTGATCAGCCGACATCTGCGAACTACCGCAGCCGACGCAAACCAACAAAGCGATGCAGAACCCAAACAGAGAAAGTCGCATTGAGCAGGCGGTCCTTTACGGCAAGTCTCCGATAACCTCACTCCCACGACGCGTGCCAATCGCGCGCCACACACCTCGATCGATTGAGTTGCCGACAAACGAGCACCGGCCATCACCATACATGAGATTGACGCCCCCGGTATGCAGACTGCGCGCGGTAATAATCGCATGCTCACCGGGCGTATCGGCAATGGCGCTCCAGTTTCCACAATCCGTGCCAGACCAGTTTGGCGTGGCGACGTGGTTATACATCGTGCCGAAATACCCGGCGAAGGGCCACCCGTCAGAAAAATCACCGCCCGGAATCCAGCGTCCGAACGAGTTGAAATTGAATGACGAAATCGGCTGTGCCGAGGGAGGGGCACTGCAGTCACTCAACATCTGATCTGGCGCCAACAGAACATTCTGCCGGTTGGGACTGGTAATGACATCGGCTGCTGTCGGTGCCACCTGGGCCATATTACCGCCACTCCCCATCGTCCGTTCCGAAAAGAAGGCGGTATTCGACAAACCATCCGTAAAGTCAGAAGGCCTTAAACTCCCGGCCCTGAAGGCCCCGTTTCCCTGACAACTCAGACCGGTGATCGGCTCGACCGCCGATGTGTTTGTCTGTTGAGTTGAGTTGGCAGCACCTGCGTACGGCGTCGAACCGCCAAAATTGTAAACGTAGTTATTGTCCGTCGGCGCCCGGGCCGTGTTCGGGTCGGTGGGACAGATGAAAATCGGAGATAAGTTTGCGTAGGCCGCATAGTTCGGGTTGATCGGCGTAACGCCACCGCCCGTCGTCATCTGGCGTCCCATCGGCCCCGAGAAATTCATCATGTTGTAAATGTTGACCTGATCAATGTAGGGCAGCAGAAACACATGGACGGCGACAGCGCCCTGCCATCTCGACGAACTGGGATAGCTCGTGTAACTCGTTGAAACGACGCCCGCGGTCGTAACCAGATCCGGAAGCATCCGCCCCGGCGGAAACACACCAAACGTGGAATTGTAATTGTGCAGCCCTAGTCCGATTTGTTTGAGGTTGTTCGTGCATTGCGAGCGACGGGCCGCTTCACGCGCCTGCTGTACCGCAGGCAGGAGCAGTGAGACGAGCACGGCAATAATCGCGATTACGACCAGTAATTCGATCAGCGTGAAACCTCTCGACCGACGCTTATGACCTTTCATGACGACGTTCTCCCTTGCGGAAACGATAGACGAGAATCAACAGCCCGCGCGTTCTGAAGTGACATTATGTCCGCGATATTAAGGTGGCCCCATGCGTCTCGTGAAATTTCTATTAAAGGTCTGGCCGCCTGTGGCATTTCATCAAATCTTAACAGTGGCGCGTTATTAATGACTTAGTCATGCTTCACTCGATGTTGAACCGACTCCGAGACAGACGATGTCTCGTCGCAGTTTCGTGTCTGGCACTGCTCGCAGTCGTTGCGGCACTCGGCATTCGGACATTTACGAGACCGAACACGCCGCAGTTACTGCGACGTGCCGCCAGCCTGACTGATCAAGGCGAATTCGAATCGGCAGTCGCCCTTTACGACGAGATTCTGAAGTACCACCCGTCTCATCCCCAAGCCCTCCAGGCTCGGGGCAGACTGGCACATCAGGCGGGAGATCTTTCCAGTGCCGAAGCTTTCTGTCGCCAAGTGCCGGATGACACAAGCACACTGGGAGGTCAGGCGCGATATTTGCAAGGATCAATACTGCTGGAAATGGGGAGGGCGCGCGAGGCCGAGGCGGCGTTTCAAAAAGCCTGCACACTGGCCCCGCATTCCATCGACCCCCACATGGGTCTCCTCAAATTGTACGCCGTTCAATTACGGCCCGCGGAAACCCGTCGCGAGTTGCTGGCGATCCACCGATTGCGCAGTTGGACGCTGCCGGAACTCTACCAATTCGTCAATTATTCCGGCGAGGCGGTGCATCGCATCGAAGCCCTGCCACTCCTCAAACGCTGGACCTTGGCAGATCCCGATGATCAGAACAACATCGTCGCACTGGCCCGGTTCCTGCTGTGGGATGATCGTCCCACAGAGGCTCTGGCGACACTGCAGGGAGCTTTGGTTCGAGACCCCAATAACGACAAATTTCAGGCCTTGGCTGCCGAAGTCTTGCTGCACATCGGAGACACACGCGGTGCCATCGAAAAGCTGCGTCATCTGACGTTCAATTCCAGTTCCCCACCTGGCGTCTGGAAGTGTCTGGGGCAATGCCTGGCCGAAGAACGGCAATGGCCGGAAGCGGCGGCGGTCCTCAGTCGCGCTGTCACCATGCGTCCCTGGGACCGAACTGCGGCGATTCAACTCGCCCGCGCGCTCGAACATTGCGATCGTAAAGCCGAGTCTCAACAGTTTTACAGACGCGCTCAACTTCTCGTTGAACTGAAGGCGGCGATGTTTCGCTTTGTTCAGGCACCCGCCAATCGCTCGCAAACTGCTCTCCAGGCGTTGCTGGAGACGGGGCACCTGCTCAGACAGCTAGAGCGATTTGAGGAAAGTGCCGCGTTCTTTGAACATATTTTGAACGTGAATCCCAACTGGCCAGACGCGCAAAGTGCTTATGCAGAAGCCGTCCGACTGGCCGAGCTCGCCGCAGATCAGCCGCATGAACCAGAAGATAAAACGGAATTGCAAGCGGCTGTAATTGCCGCACGCGCTCTGTATGCGCTTGCCGGCCGTACGGGTACAACGGCCGCAGTTGCCGCTCGAAATGCCAAGATCCGCTTCGTCGACCGGCGTGCGGATGCCGGCATCGAATATCAATTTCTCAACGGTGCCAGCGGCCGAAAACACCTGCTGGAAACAACCGGTGGTGGCGTCGCCGTATTCGATTTCGACGCGGACGGTTGGCCGGACCTGTTTTTCCCCCAAGGAGGTTCCATTCTCGCCGACTCTCCAGCCTCGCAACCGTCCGATTCGTTGTTTCACAATCAGCACGACGGAACATTCCGGGATGTTTCCGTCCCCTCCGGACTCGATGACCGGCAATTCAGCCAGGGTTGTGCGGCAGGCGACTACGACAACGACGGCTTTCCCGATCTGGCAATCGGCAACTGCGGCACGAACGCGCTCTTCCACAACAATGGGGATGGAACGTTTACGAACGTCACGCGAGACAGCGGAATCCGTGGTCAGCATTGGACAACCAGCCTCGGTTGGGGGGATCTGGACCGTGATGGAACTCTCGACCTGTATGTCGTGAACTACGTTGTCGAACATCTCCGCCCCTGCCTGCATCCGTCGGGAGCCGCGGTTTTGTGCCACCCACAGGTCTACGAGGCCGAGCCCGACGCGCTGTACCTCAGTCGGGGTGATGGAACGTTTTCCGAATCGTTGCGGGACTCGGGGATGAGCGCACCCGACGGCCGCGGCCTGGGGGTCATCCTGGCCGATCTCAACGACGATGGCTGGACCGACGTGTACGTCGCCAACGACGCGAATCCGAGCTTTCTTTTCAAAAACCTCAAACAGACCGGCGGCATGGGGGCTCAATTCGCAAACGTCGGGTTCGCCTCAGGTACAGCCGTCAATGCCGCAGGCAACGCCACGGCCGCCATGGGAATCGCATGTGGAGACCTCGACTCCGATGGCCTTCCCGATTTGTACATCACAAATTTTTACAACGAGCCGGATCTCCTGTATTTGAATCGTGGCGACATGTTGTTTGATGACGCGACGGCATCTGCGGGACTTGTCGGACCGACTCGTTCCACACTCGGCTGGGGAACCCAGGTACTGGATGTAGATCTGGACGGTCGCCCGGAGATCTTCGTGGCCAATGGGCATTTGGATGACCTGCGTGCGCGCGGCATTCCCTGGAAGATGTCGCCCCAGTTGTTTTACAACGTCGGGTCAGGTTCTCTCGCCGATGTCTCGCGCGAGTGCGGAGAGTATTTCCACGGCGCCTATTTGGGGCGCGGCACCGCGCGGCTCGACTGGAATCGCGATGGTCGGCCCGATCTGGTTGTCGTCCATCACGACCGTCCGACCGCGCTGTTAACAAACGAGACCGAACCGTTCGGCCAGTGGCTCGCCCTGGAGTTGCGTGGTGTGGAATCGAATCGTGACGCTGTCGGTGCCCGAGTGCGAGTCGTGGCCGGCGATCACACACAGTTTCTGTTTGTCTGTGGCGGCGACGGATACTGCGCAACCAACGAGCGACGCCAATTCATCGGTCTTGGTGCCGCCGACACGGTTTCCGTGTTAGAAGTTCGATGGCCCAATGGCCGCGTCCAAAAATGGAACAACGTGCCGTCCTGCCGTTCGCTGATCTTGATCGAAGGCCGCGAGTCCTGGGTCTCGATTCGCTGAAACACGGCCGATCACGGCATTGACCTGCACTCACATCCGCGCGGCATTTCAACGTGCACACGGAGTCTGGTTGGCTGGTGTGCCCAACGGCTCGTGCGTTCCCTGCGTGGTCGATCCCGCCCGACTATCGGCTCAACATTCGGACCCGATGGTTCGAACTGTCCCCAATAAAAACGGTGCCTTGCGGATCGACGAACACGCCATGCGGTCTGCTCAACCGGCATTTTAATGGATCGCCATCCGGTCCATTTCCCATCTGCCCGTCGCCGGCCACAGTGTCGATGGTCCCATCTTTTTTGCGGATCACGCGGATCGTGTGATTTTCCGTATCCGCCAGATAAATGTCACCCTGCGGCCCGAGAGCGATCCCCTTGGGACCGTTCAGCCGGGCTCGCTGTGCCGCCCCGCCGTCGCCGACATTCCCTTTCTCCCCGGTTCCCCCCAAATGGCGGTATCGCCGCTCAGCCAGGTCGACGCGGTACACAGCATTTCCTTCGCGCAGCGCCAAAAACATCTGTCCCTGACTGTCGAAGTCCAGCGCCCGCGGACCGTTCACCGAAGTCCCCGCCACCGGCGCTCCGTCCGGTGTCGAACGGTTCTTACCATCGCCGGCAAATGTCTCCACGATCCCGGATTTCAAGTCGATACGGCGCACGCGGTGGTTGCCAATGTCGGCGACATACAGCCCCCCCGCACCATCCAGTGCGATGGAATGCGGTGATTTGAATTCCGCTTTCGTCGCCGGTCCGCCATCTCCGGAATAACCGGCCTGGCCCGTACCGGCAATCGTCGAGATTTCTCCTGTCGCTCGATCGACGCGGCGAATCAGATGATTCTGCATTTCGACAAAAAACATGTTGCCTTCGGCGTCAAAGCGAACCTCATAGGGTTCGTTGCACAGTGCCGCCGTGGCCGGACCACCGTCCCCCGCATAGCCACGTCGGCCGCTTCCGGCCACGGTGGTGATGACATTCGTCCGCAAGTCGATGCGGCGAACGCAGTGACTCGACACCGAACAGACATACAAAGCGCCATCGGGACCAAGCGTTAATCCGAAAGGCTCGCCAATCCCGGCTTCGAGGGCCGGACCGCCATCGCCCGTGAATTTGTCGGTCCCGTTTCCACCAATCGTCACGATCTCGGCCCCGAACGCCGCTGATCGTCCGCTCGCAAACCAGGTCAACGCCAGACAGGTCAACAACAAACGCACAGTCATCATTGCTCCTCGTGGCGAGCCACATTCAGAATCTCGCGAGCCTGCCTCGGGAGTGCCATAGCTCCTCCGTCAGTGTCTGTCACAAACAGACCAGGGGCAGGTGTTTCACACTATCGCAAGATCGGCTACGGTTCGCCATCGTCGCCAGAGTCGAGTGACAGACGCACGACCGGTAAAAACATCGCCGGGTATTCAAAGTCTTTGCGCACTTCCACAGTCCGACTTCCGACAGTAGAACAGAGATGGCCGGCAACGGTCATTCAGCATGAAAGAGCCGCAACACAACGGCACTCACCGCGCGCAGCCCTGTCTGGAGAGCGACCCCTATGCTTTCGATTCGCCAGTGTGACTCGATCCGGATCCATATGTTTGCCAGCCTGATCGTGGCGGCGGTCTTGTGTCCACGCCTCAGTGAGGCGGCTGAGCCAGACTCATCCCAGCGTTTCCGAGCGGGTGTGGCCCGCATCGAAATCACAGACCGGAACGCCGGCCCGGTGAACGATCCATGTTATGCCAAGGCCCTCGTACTCAGGTCGGGAGCCACCACGGCGGTCCTCGTGACGGTGGATGCCGTCGCCATCGGCGAAATCGGACGAATTGGCCAGACCTTTTTGCCGACGGTTCGCGGAGTCGTGGAAAAAGAACTGGGTATCCCCCCGACACATGTCATCGTGAATGCGAGTCACTGTCACGGGATTGTCCGTGCTGATTCGGCGGAGTTGGTCGTGCAGGCCATCCGCGACGCGGCGAAATCGCTGGTGCCCGTCAAAGTCGGCGTCGGCGTCGGACACGAAGACCGCATCAGTGAAAACCGCCGGCTGAAAATGAAAGATGGCAGCGAAATCGATATGCGGCGGGCGTATGCCATGCCCAAAGACGAAGACGTGGCGGGAGTCGGACCCATCGACCCTCAGATCGGATTGCTGCGACTCGATCGCGACGACGGTCGCACGCTGGCTGTCCTCTACAATTACGCCTGCCACCCCATCATGAATCCTCCCAGCAAGGGCAACTCGGCTGACTTCCCGGGATTCGCGTCACAAGTGATCGAAGAGTCGTACGGCCCCGAGGCGTTGGCGTTTTTTGTGCAGGGGTGCGGGGGGGATATCAACCCGGTGCGTTACAAAGAGACGAGCCGTCCACCCGATGCCGAACCCCTGGGGAACTGGCTGGGGCTCAGCGTGATGCGCGCCGCGAGAAAAATCGAGACCAAGCCGCAGTCGGAACTGGCCGTGATCCACGAGACGCTCGCCCTTCCGCGGGGGGCCGATCTGGAACGCCGCATCGCCGCCATTCAGGAAGAGCAGCAGCGACTGCTGACGGCATTGAAACCGACGAATATCAATTTTAAAACGTTTGTGCCGATGTTCCTGCAGCAGAAGTTGAATCCAGAATATCCGTCGCACTTCTCACAGGCTTACCGCCATGATGAAGCACTGGGCCGTCGCACGATTCTGCAGTTGGATGCCGACAACCGGGCCAGCGTTGATGCCTATCTGCAGAATATCCAGATCATGGAACACCTCACGCGATTGAACACCAACCTCGCGCTCTTGAAACTGCATCTGGGACAGAACCAGGCCGCGCTCAAGCCCACTCTCGATGTAGAACTCGTCGGTCTCCGCGTCGGAGATTTTCGACTCATCACCTTTCCTGGCGAGTTGACCGTCCAGGTCGGGTTGAACATCAAAAAGGCAGCGAACTACCCGCACGCATTCGTGGCGGGTTATACGAACGGCTACATCTACTACACGCCCACCGTCGAACAGCGCAACAATACCGGTTACGCACAGGAAGACTGCGACAGCCTGGTGGCCCCGGAATGGCAAAAGCTGTTCGAGACGCGGGCTCTCGAGATCCTCAAACGACTCTGATGCACTGCGTGTCCGGGCCGCAGCGCATCAGAACGTGTGATACTCACGAATCGTGGTCATGGTCGTGATCGTGGTCATGATCACAGCCACCGCACGAAGATTCACAACTGTTGAACTCGGGGTCGACCCACGACATTTGGAACTTCAACTTGGCTGTGGAAATCGTCACCGGCTCATTCGATTGCAACGCTTTGGCAAACGGATGCTTTTTCGCAAAGTCGGGAACGGCACTCAATACCGACTCGAGTAAATCCAATTCCCACGGACTGACTGTCCGTGGTTCGGCATCGTCGCCATCCAGCACGACCACCGTGGGATATTGCTCGGGCCCCGCCAGTTTCCAGCGGTACTTTCCTGCCGCCTCGACTTCCGCGGCGGTCGCATCCCAGACAGATCCAAAATGCAGCCTGAGCACTCGACCCGTCTGCGACTCTTCGTCCTGGGAACAACACATCCCCATCAGGTTTTTGACATCGCAGTATTCGTTGAACATCAGCAGGCCATAGAACGGTTGCGGAGGCCCGGCCAACACCACGAACCATTTCCGATCGCCAAATTCTGCCAGTTGCGGACAATCGATCTGCAGAACGGCATGGCTGGGAACAGCATGCCAGGGCTTGCGTGAGAAAAACTCGGCGGCCAAAGCGAAGAAATTGGCCACCCGCGCCGGACGAAAATTCTCCATCTCAATAATCGGGGGATAGTCGCCAGAATGATCAGACATCGATTGCCGCAGATCCTCACTGACGAGGCGAGCAAAATCGAGTCCTCTGGCATCGCAGGACACCTTGATGCCCAAACTCTGCAGATCGCCCTGGAGCTCCTTCCAGCCCGGAAAATCACAGGTCTGGATCTCAATGGGACGACCGGGCTTGCCAAACCGCGGCTTCGACATCGCGCCGATCAAGATTTCCCGCAATTCTGCCGGACTGGGTGCCTGCCCACACAGCTTCTGGCCCCGAATCTTCTGCGAACCAGGCTCGACTACCAGAACCGACCAGGGCTGAACCATCTGCAACCCATCCCGCAGCCAGCTCGAAAAGGGCAGGACGATCACCTGCCAGACGACTCGTCCACGCTGAGGCAATTTCAATAACCGCTGTTTGACCGCAGGCTTCAGCGCTGGCAGCGATTGGTCGACTTCCACGACGGGTGGCGCAACCGCCTGCCGCAGCCAGGTGAGCGCACCCGGCGTTTGCCCCCAGGCGTGCCCCAGATCTTTGACGTACAAGCCCCCCTCTTCAGCACTGCCGGGAGGGTGCACACCGAGTTCCTTTACCGGCATGGGTTCGGCCTGCAGTAAAAAGGGAACGACATGCGAATTCCGTCGCTGGGCGGCGGTCAGCAACTTCTTCAGCTCGGTTTCGCTCTTTCCTCGCCGAAATTCCCGCAACAACTTCGAAAACAGCCAATGGGTGGTTTCGTCAGCCTGCTGGTCCGCCAGTTGGTCGAATTCCGCGTCTCGATCGAGTTCGAGCAGATGGGCGGCGAGCAAATAGCGGACCCCCTGGTCGTCTTGCGGATTGAGCTCCAGCATCTTTCGCAGGTTTTGCACCGATTCGGCGCGTAAGCCGACTTGCCACTGACAATCGGCCAGCGAGAGCAGCGCCCGCAAATACGAGCGGGTTTGTTCCGTCGACCAGAAACGTCCCTTGCGCTTCTGAAATTCCTGGGGGCCAATCACCCGCTCGGCGACCTCGATCCCTTGCTCCAGAATCATCAGGGCCTGGCGGTCGTCGGCGATGTACTTAGAGAGCAGGGTGTAGGCATCCGCACAATCCGGACAAATCTCCAAGGCGTCATTCGCCAGTTCAATCTGCCGTTCGGGACTGGAGGCACTCAGGGCTTTGTCGATCAGCTTCTGGGCCCGTTCGTAGGGAGAA
>JAFEBR010000847.1 GCA_018242565.1 Planctomycetota bacterium
GAGTGCGGGGAAACATCAATCGCAGTTCCCAGATATCGTTGGGGGTCCAGACCACACCAGCATACGGAATCAGAAAATCGTCGACCCGGTGCCAGTAGGCGGCACCCAGCGCGATCATCCAGTGTGGGTTGGTCCGGATGAACACGGCCCCGCGGACGTCATAGTTCCAGGCATCGCTCGTTGGACTCGCCGAAAAGTCAGTCACGAACGCCGGGGTAAACCCCAGTTGCAGGCTGACCGGATAATTCGCCGGTGTCGCAAGTTCGAAATCGGAGGCAAATCGAAACACATTGGGGGGGAGTGCCGGGACCGTCGGTCCCGACCAGCTGCGGTAATTGAATTCGGGGGTAATCGAAAAGATCAGATTCGAGATGCCATCCGGCGGCGCCATCGTGTATCGCCCCGCCATATTGAATTCGAATACACCGAAATTCCCGTAGGCACCTCCGCCGCTGACCCCCTGCTGTGGCAGAAAGGCAATGTCGTATCGAGAGGTCCAGCCGAAACGATAGGGTTGCGGGCCAACTGTTCCGAAGGACAGCGCAGGCACTGGCATCGCATCGGCTTCCGTTCCCGGAATAATCGATGAGATTCCACCGGCTCCGGGGTCATACGAAGTGGCCGGGGTGCTCCCCAGGCCGAGCGATTGTGTCGCCGAGTCCCAGAAGTTCGAGGGCCCACCGTCCTGGCCGCGGACCGTGAACCCGACTAATGACGGTTGACTCGATTCCGATGCCAGGAACGGGACATGGTCGAACAGCGGACTGTCTGGCGCGGGGAGCAGGGTCGGATCGGCAGTCAATGCCGCACCGGCGATCAGGATCAGAAGATTCACACCGCACCCTCCCGCGAAAGGCCATCGGGCAAGTGCGTCCAGCGCGGACGCCAGGCTCATTCGCCCAGCCCGGACAAATCGTGGCGGAATCTGCCAAAATCAGGCAATTCAGTCAACCCCGGCAATCCTGATCTGGGCGGGTGGGGGTTGCTGGCGACCTGGGGGGATTGGCCCGGCGTTGAATTCTTCCTCGCCGCGAATCGTTCCACTCGGATATTGTTGTTCCACCTCGGGAGTCTGGCGGACGGGCGATCGTTCGTCGGCCACGTCCGTAGTGAGCGATGAGGAGGGTCGGCGGGCGTGCCACCGACGACACTGGTTTCTTCGTGAAGCCACATCCATGGTTGGTCGTCAGTAGATCACGTTCGTAGATTGTGCCGGGTGCGCATGGTCAGACCGTCCTGCCCAACACTCTCGGGCAACGATCCAAAAACTGCACGCAGGTCGTCGAAACGTTCGAGCGACACGGAACGCAGCGCAGCGGGCCTGATCGGGCGCGTGATCGTCGGGGGTTTAACAACTTTCCATCAGATTGTTCTCGATTTTGTTTACGCCGGCCTGTGAGGCAGTTAACATGAAGTTTCTGCGAACCCTTCAACGGTTCTTTTTTGAATGACAGAACTTGCGGCGACGGGAGCTGAAACGCCTACGATGTCTGACACCACCTTCGCGGCCGACAGTAAACAGTCCATCGATAAACTCCAGCACGCGTACGCAGCGATCAAGCGACAGATGTCGCAAGTGATTGTCGGACAAGACGACGTGATCGAGCAGTTGCTGATTGCTCTGTTCAGCCGGGGGCACTGCATCCTCGAAGGGGTCCCCGGGCTCGCGAAAACGCTGATGATCAGCACCCTGGCCCGCAGTTTGTCGATGTCGTTCAGTCGGATTCAGTTCACTCCCGACTTGATGCCGGCCGACATCACGGGCACCGAAGTTCTCGAAGAGAACCGCACCACGGGACGACGCGAGTTCCGGTTTCTGGAAGGTCCGTTGTTCTACAACGTGATTCTCGCCGACGAAATCAACCGGACTCCGCCCAAAACCCAGGCGGCCTTGTTGGAAGCGATGCAGGAGCGACAGGTGACCGTCGGCCGCGTGCGGCACACCTTGACCGATCCCTTTTTCGTCTTGGCAACCCAAAACCCCATCGAACAGGAAGGGACCTACGCGCTCCCCGAAGCGCAGCAGGATCGCTTTATGTTCAAGGTGTTCGTGAATTACCCCAGCTTCCGGGAAGAGTTTGAGATTGCCAAGCGGACCACGGCCCTGGTCGCTGAAGAAGTGCAGCAAGTGTTGTCCGGGCAGGAAGTCCTCGATTTACAGAAAATTGTGCGACAGGTCCCGGCCAGTGACCATGTCACCGAGTACACCCTGGCTTTGGTGCGGCAAACTCGCATCGGACAACCGGGGGTGCCCGAATTCATCAATGACTGGCTGAGTTGGGGTGCCGGTCCGCGGGCCGTGCAGTACCTGCTGCTGGGTGGGAAAGCGCGAGCTCTGCTGCACGGTCGCAGCTATGTGTCGACCGAAGACATTCAGGCACTGGCGGCACCCGTTTTGCGGCATCGCATTGTGACGAATTTCTCAGCCGAGAGTGAAGGTGTGACAGCCGACAAGGTGATTCAGCGACTGATCCAGGAAACCCCCTCGAAAGAAGGCGAACTGACGCGTGACCCGCGATTCCAGAAGATTTTTGCAGCCTGAGGCCGTCTCGCGGATTTCGCGGCTGGAATTGCAGGCCAGGAACGTCGTCGAAGGGTTTCTGTCGGGGCTCCACCGCAGTCCGTATTTCGGGCAATCAGTTGAATTCGTCCAGCACCGCGAGTACGTCGCCGGCGACGATCCCCGGCGGATCGACTGGAAAGCCTGGTCGAAGACCGACAAGTATTACATCAAGCAATACGAAGAAGACACGAATCTGCGGTGTACGCTGCTGGTCGACCTCAGCGAGTCGATGCAGTTCGGATCGTTACCCGTCAGTCGCAAGTCGGCGCAGCACGTCGTCAGCAATAAGTACGAGTATGCCTGCGCGATTGCCGCCAGCCTGGCGTACCTGCTGTTGCGCCAGCAAGATTCGGTCGGCATGGTGACGTTTGACGCCAAGGTCCGCTCGGTCATTCCCAGCCGCAGCAAGCGGAATCATCTGCACGCCGTGCTGGCAGCGCTCGATGCTCAGAACCCTGCCGAAAAGACCGACATTTACTCGATTCTCGCCGAGGTCGCCGATCAGCAATCGCAGCGCGGCATGATCGTCCTGATCTCTGATATGTTTGTGCCGCGGGAAGGCCTGTTCAAAGGGCTGAAGCTGTTGCGGCATCGAGGGCACGATGTAATGCTGTTCCAGGTGCTCGACGACGAAGAGCTGGATTTCAATTACTCGGGAACAACGCGTTTCGAAGGCCTGGAAGAGATGGGAGAACTGGTCTGTGATCCCCGTGCTCTGCGGGAAGGTTACCTCGAAGCCTTGCAGGCGTTTCTCGAAGAACTCCGTCGCCATTGTTCCAAGAATACCATCGATTTTCAGACCATCCGCACCAGCGAACACCTGGATGCGGTGCTGGCCCATTACATCAGCCATCGGTTGGGAATGGGGAAATCGGTGCGGAGTTGAATCACCGTAATTTTGAATGACCCGCGTTTTCAAAACATTGTCTCTGGGGTGGAATACCTCGCGTGCAGTCTTGAAGCCCTGAAATCACAGCAGAACGACGACCCCTTTGATCCCGCCTGATGCCTGAGTTTCTGACCAGTTTTTTTGTTCACCCCGAATTGGTGATCCCCGGAGCGGCGTTAATCGCAGCCCCGATCATCATTCATTTCATCAACCGGCTGCGGTTTCGGCGGGTGAAATGGGCGGCCATGGAGTTCCTGCTGGCCAGCCAGCAACGGAACCGCCGGCGGTTATTGCTCGAACAATTGCTGTTGCTGTTGCTGCGGATTCTGGCGGTCGTCGGGTTGGTCCTGCTCGTCGCCCGGCCGATTCTCGATCCGCAGCGACTGTCGCTGTTCGATACGCAGAAGGCACATCACCTGGTCCTGCTCGATGATTCGGGATCGATGCGTGATCGTGGCGAAGACTCGTCGGCATTCGAGGCCGCCCTGAACGTCGTGCGCAAGCTGGCTGCAGAAGGGGAGCGACGCCCCGACAGCCAGATGCTGACGCTGCTGCTGGCCTCGAACCCCAGCCAACCGGTTTTCAACCAGGAAAATCTCAATAAGGCGTTTATCTCCCGTTTGGAAACGTCACTGAAAGCCTTGCATTGCTCGCATCAGGCCCTCGATCTGGCGGCGGCGTGCGAAGCCGCCCGCAAGTTTCTGGCCGAGAATCCCGGGGCCGCCCGCAGCCTGCATCTGGTTTCTGATTTCCGCAAAGAGGACTGGGAGGGTAACCCCGCTCTCGCGGGTGTGATTCGGGATCTCGATCTCGACAACGTCGCCGTGAATCTCGTGAAAACGGTCGCCGAGTCGCATAGCAATCTGGGCATTACCAGCCTCACCGGATCGGTGGATGTCGCGGCGGTCAATGTGCCTTTGCGGCTCTCGGTCACTGTGCAGAACTATGGCGAGAAAGTTGCCCAAAACGTCCGGTTGACGGTCCTGGTCGATGGCCTGAAACGGCCCGCTGTCGAAACGATTGATGAAATCGAGCCAGGAAAATCCCGCACTCTCGAATTTGATGAACAGTTTTCCAAAACCGGCCCGCACGACGTCCAGGTGTCGCTGCCGGCCGATTCACTGGAAGCGGACAACGTTCGGTTTCTTTCGATCGTTGTTCCCGAGACGAATCCCGTGCTGATTATCGACGGGACGTCGGCCGAGAGCGAAGCCTTCTATCTGGTCGATGCCCTGGGGGCCGACCCGGAAAAAACCGGGTTTTCGCCAACCCTCGATCGAGTCGAGTCGCTGCGACGCCGTCCGCTCGACAAATTCCGCTGCATCTTTCTGTTGAATGTTTCGGAGTTGCCCCCCGAAGCCGTCAAGGCGCTGGAACAATACGTCGCCGCCGGCGGGGGGCTCGCGTGGTTCCTGGGGCCGCAGGTCCGGGCTCCGTTTTATGACGAACAGCTTTACAAAAACGGCCAGGGCATTTTTCCGGCACGGTTAGGTGTGATTTCTGATCTGGCCCTCGATGCGACCGACCCCAGTCCCGATTTTCGGGTGACTAACCATCCCGTCTTCGACCTGTTTCAAGACAGTGGCGAAGAATTGCTCTCGTACACGAAAGTCACCCGTTATGTATCGGTGCCGCGTGACTGGATCCCCCCCGATGGAGTCCGGGTGATCGCTTCGTTGCGGAATAAAGCCCCGTTGGCGCTGGAACATCGTTTCGGCAAGGGGCGCGTCGTGACATTCATGACGGCCTGCAGCACCACCTGGACCAATTGGCCCCGCTTGCCCGACGTGTTTGTGGTCACCCAGTTGCAATTGGCTACGTATCTTTCCGAAGGGCACCAGACATTGAATGTGAGGACCGTAGGTGAGCCCCTGGCCATTTCGCTGGATGCCGCAACGTACGCACCGCAGGTTGAAATCCGGCAACCTGATGGCCTGCGCGTCGCGCTGACCGTCGGCGTGAAAAAGTCTGGATCGGAATCAGAATCTCCTGCAACGGCCGCTGACAAGCTGTTGTACGAAGACCTGTATCGGAATACGGATGACCCCGGGGTGTACTCGCTGTTGGTCAAACGGCAGGATGGCGGAGAAGAAACGCAGCGTTTCGCCTTCAACGTCCCTGCCGCCGAGAGTCAGTTAACGCTGGCGCC
>JAFEBR010000848.1 GCA_018242565.1 Planctomycetota bacterium
GAAAGATCGACCTGCCCCCCCAGTCCCACCGAAAACGAACGGGTCGCGGCCAGCAATTGATCCTGAATCTGCACAGACGAACCCGACCAGCCGATCGTCGATGTGCTCGAGCCACTGGTGATATCAATGTGCCCGGCCGACGCGCTGTCGAATGAGTAGCCGACGCTGCTGGCCGAACCATGCACGATCTGCAGCACGTCATTCGAAGCCCCGCCCGCCGCGGTCCCCGTATCGACAAAGAACAGCCCCCCGTGCGGCAGCGGATTGCCGTTCGAGAAGTCAATCGTCAACGTGTTGTTATGGCCGTTCGTCTGAATCGTCAGCGACTTGAACTTGTTCAACTCGGCTTCATAGAGAATCGTGCCGTGGTCGGTCAGTTCCAGTTGAATCTGGCCTTGCCGGGTGTCGGTCGAAATTTTGAAGTCGTGTCCCGTGTGATTCCCGGGAGCCGGCCCCTGAACGTTGACGACGACAGCCCCTTTCATGTCCTCGACGGTCACACCGGCGGTCACCGGCGCGCCATTGAGCACCCGCCGGTCTTCCAACCGGCGCAGCGACAGGCGTGCGTATTCGTTGTTCTTCCGCTGACCAGGCGATGAACCGCCCGTCAGCCGGGAGAATCTCTCAACGATCTGTGCCCAGGACAGAATCTTCATGACCGCACCCTCTTCCCCAAAGCTCGTAACCCGGAATAAATGGCCAGGCCCCGAAATCTCTGTACGTACCCAAAATCATTATTCGCCGCTCAAAATGGGTGTCAATCAAATCCGACGACGCCGGATTGAATGCCTTTAATCCCATTCCGGGAACTGCCAACCACGTCAACTTTGTGGACCGCACCCCCTCGTTCGCTGGCGGGAATGACCGCTCCCGGTTCCGGTCATGCGGATTATTCCGAATGATCGTACCAGACATTCCCGCCGCAGCAACACGATTTACCCATCCACACCAGACAACCCATTATTCCTATTCGCGCTGTTGCCTTGTATCGACGGAGTTTTAGAAAATCTCCCGAATCCCCCATCTATGCGGCATAATCGTACTTATGCCGCAAAATCGAACGAAAACGGGGGCCCAAACCTGATGATTTCCCTCATCTGGAACTCACAAGCAACGCCCATTCCATAACCCGGCGGGCCACCCTAAAAACGAAAAACCCCGGCGGAATGTTGTCAGAAACAACACTCCGCCGGGGTGATTAAGGTTCGATGCAGAACCGGGTCAGCCTATCGCAGCCCCGCCAGTTCCTGCAGCACGTGCCAGTTTTCCAGCCGGTCCTGCTTGGCGTACAACAGCAATTCCGAGGGATTGCCATCCTTGTCGAAGTGCTTCGAGAAGCGTCCTTCGCTCCGGCAGAAGTCAATGAAATCGACGGTTTCGCCCGTCTTGGGGTTGGTCCACCAGTCTTCTTTCATCGCCGGATTCCCCTGCAGCGACAACCGCTTCTTAATCGTGTCTCCCGCCCGCGGATCGTAAATCATCAGTGGGAAGGCACGGGTATCGACCGCCAACCGGGCCTGATCCGAAGCCATGTTGTCGGCCACGCCGTGTTCCGGCTGGCAGGTCGTGTAGCAGGTGATGATGGCGGGGCCATCGAACTCCAGAGCGCCCAGCACGGCCTTGTAGAAGTGGTTGGTATGAGCTGCGGTGGTTTGCGCCACGTACGTGCGGGGGTGCATCATCGCGATCTGCGAGATTTCCTTCCGCCGTTCCTGCTTGCCGCCGTACGCCTTCCCGTGCACGCTCATCTTCGTATTCTGACCGGTGTACGTACTGGTCGAAGCCTGTCCGCCGGTATTCGAGTACACCTGCGTGTCGAGCACGAACACCTTGATGTTCGCCCCGGACGCCAGCATACGCGACAGCGACTGGAAGCCGATGTCGAACATGGCGCCGTCACCACCGATGCACCAGATCGGCTTGTCGCCCCACCCCTTCTGATCCCAGCGGGAACGAACCCCCATCGCGTCGGCGGGAGCGTTTTCAAACAGCGAGTTCGTCCAGGGCACCAGGTACGGATTGTACGGGTAGGTCGAGGTATACACCGTGTTACACCCGGTGGCGGCCACGATGGCCCACTGATCGCCGTACTTCGCGCCGGTCGCCGCGCACATCATGCGCAAAGCCGTCCCTTCACCGCAGCCGGCACACGAACCGGCGCCACCCACATAAATATGGGTCTTTTCCTTCAGCATCATGTCGATGAGCAGGTTCTCGTTGATGTACTTCTCATCCGACGGTCCGAATTCCTTGAACAACCGGTGGCTCTTGCGGATGTCCTGAATCTTCTTGTCGGTCTTCGGAATCATCTTCAGCGCCCCGTCGTCGCAGACGGTCACGCATTCCGCACACCCCTTGCACTTGCTGGGGTCAATGATGATCGCAAACCGGCCCCCCTCCTGGCCCTTCTTCTGCGGTCCCTCGTAATACTTGCGGGTCTTCGACCACTGAAACGCAAACATCTCGCGGTCGGCTTCCGCCACCGTCTGCAGTTTCTGCTCGAGTGTCGACTCGGCCAGCACTTTACCCAGAATGGCCGTGTCCGGGCATTCGGTCACGCAGTCCATGCACCCCGTACAGTTCGACGGGATGTATTCGGGAATCTCCGGCGCGACGTAGCTGAAATCGCGAAGCGACGCCGTGCCGGCGGGCACCAGCGAGCGGGCCAGCGCCAGGTCGGCTTCCAGGTCCTTTTCCCCGTAACCTTCTTCGTACGCGCGAATCGTGCGGTCGTTGAATTCGCTCACGTCGAGGATCGGCAGATTCACCTGCTTGTAAGGCGTGTCAACCAGGGTCCCGTAACAATTATTGTTAAAAGGATCGCGATCGCTGGCCTGGTTCATCGACGGGAAGACCCGTTTTTCGACTACTGACATAGAAGTTTTTCCTTTCGAGGATCAATCTGCCAGGGCCGTTTCGCCTGGCAGGATTTCGCATTGGTGTCCACCGCCACGCCGGGGCGCCGAACGGCCGGTACGGCCGCTCGTGCCTTGCCGACTTGATGTCAGGCGCCTTGAATCAGCGACTGCGGAATCTCCTGCATCTCACTGTAGCCGCGTTTGACGCAATCGAGGTTGTCCTGCACGACACGGTCACCGCGCTTGCCGAAGTACTTGCGCAACGCCTTTTCCACACCCGCGTAGACCGCTTCATCGGTCATCCCGGAGTCCTTGGCGTACGGCGTGAGCTTCAGAAACGCGCCCAGCAGCACGATCCCCTGCATACGCATTTC
>JAFEBR010000084.1 GCA_018242565.1 Planctomycetota bacterium
ATCGCTGGGAAGCCATGGAAAAGGAATTCGCCACGCTGTCTGAGAAGACCGACCGCACTGAAGCCGAAACGCAGCGATTGAACGGTTTGCGTGGCCAGATGGGGGGCAATTCGCGTCCCGGCAATATTTACAACGGCGTGCTGAAATCGCACCTGGGCTACGGCATCAAGGGGGCGATCTGGTACCAGGGCGAATCCAACGCGGGCCGTGCCTACCAGTATCGCGATCTGTTCCCGTTCATGATCAAGGCCTGGCGCGACGAATGGGGCCAGGGAGATTTCCCGTTCTACTGGGCGCAGTTGGCCGATTTCACGGCTGAAAATCCCAATCAGTTTGACAGTGATTGGGCCGAACTGCGCGAAGCCCAGACCATGACTATGGATCGACTGCCGAAGACCGGCCAGGCTGTGATCATCGACATTGGCGAGGGGAAAGACATTCATCCGAAGAACAAAGTCGACGTTGGTCGCCGCTTGGCACGCTGGGCCCTGGCCAAAGATTACGGCATCGCCGTGCCCTATCACAGCCCGCAGTACAAGTCGATGAAGAAGGAAGGCAACAAAATCATCTTGACCTTCGATCACTTGGATGGCGGCTGGCGTCCGTTTGATGTCCCCGAACCGCGCGGCTTCGTCATTGCCGGCGAAGACAAGAAGTGGGTGCATGCCAAGGCCGAGATTCAAAAAGACGGCACGGTGGCTGTCTCTGGAGAGGGAATTGAAAACCCGGCCGCGGTGCGCTATGGCTGGTCGAATAACCCGGTCGTCAACATGTTTAATGGAGCAGGTTTGCCACTGACTCCTTTCCGGACAGATGATTGGCCCGGCGTCACAATCAACGCCAAATAACCCGCCGGTCGACTGACCAGGACGACAAACTGCAGCAGCCCCGGACGTGGTGACACGGACCGGGGCTGTGTTTCGCGCAGGGCAGGTGTGGTCGCGAGCGCCCGGACGAGCCGAGCGGTGTCACCCAAATTATTTAGCGGGCCCGGCTCAATGAGATGAGGGTGAAAAACAAAACGCTCCGACTGTGCAGCACAGCCGGAGCGCCGGATCAAATCTCGCCCCGATTAATGTCTTTTGAGAAAAATCGGATTTGCCAAAATGAATGAAAACGCGCCGGGCGAGCAAACTCCCTTATTTGATGTCGCACGCACACAAGACTGACCACCAATCGGTGAGTACTCACGAATCGGTGCCACCCATAATGTAGCCGTGGTCACGACTGGTCTGGAATGGCTGTGTTGTGATGAGCGTGCCGCAGATGATTCGATCCGTCTGAAGCCTGAGCTTCGCGATCCGCGATGCCGAAAATTTAGTCGTCGAGCGCACGCAACGCAAGTTGAAATTTGGAAAAAAACTTTGATTTTTTTCGGAATTTTCCCACACCGGACGGCAGCGAATCTGTTTGTCAGATTCTGCCCGGCTGTAGCGTTTCGCCTGTACCAGAATGCGTCGCTGCCAGTCCGATTTAAAACAGTTCGAGACTGAAAACGCGACACGCTATCGAGGATGTCGGGGTTCGGTTCACAACTCAGTGCTGTCCCGATACGCACACCCAGAAAGCCTCTGGGCCTCGCGATCTAGATGATCAAAGCCTGCCACCTCGCGGCAGAGATCTCCGGCACACAGAGACTGGTTGGAGCGCCGCTTTTGCGGCCGCTGCTTATTGGATGGCGAAAGTGCACACAGCTTTACGACGGCCGTGTCTGGTGACTAGCCCGCCACGGGGGCCACCCACCGCTTCCGGTTGCCCGATGAAGAGCCGTTCGGGCCAATTTCGGAGTGCGGTTCGGCCCCCTCGTTCAACACCTCCTGGGGGCGTTCAGGGGCTGCCGTGCTGGTCATGGCCGCCCGGATATCATCCGCGTTCATAACCGGAGGCTCGTATGCGACCTGATATCGTTGTTCGGCGATGGTCAGGATGGCTCCTGGCTTTAAGAGTTCGTTCAACCGTTTGACACCATCGACTCGAATGCCGTTGCGGCTGCCCAAGTCCCGAACATACCAGTAGCCGTCTTCGAATTCGAGACGGCAATGTTTGCTGGACACGACGGGCATCGGCAGAATCAGGTCACACTCGGGCGAACGGCCAATCACCAGATCTCGCTTTCGCAAGGGAATGGCGGGCCCCCCCTGACAGGGGACTAGTTCTCCGAGGAGGGGCGCATTCTGTGGTACGTTGTCACAAGAGGCAGCAGCCAGGCGGGCGCGAAATGCGGAGGTTCCGGCGTCCCGTTGGCCGATCCGCGTGTCTTCGGCATCCCGGTAGGTCGGTTCTTCCGCCACGACCAAAGGCTGCAGACGAAACCCGCATCCGGCAACGCCCAATTCACTGCCGGGTTCGATTCGCCCTTCCTGGCAGCGAATGCCATTGATGCGAATGCCGTTACGGCTGGCGAGATCGAATGCGTACCAGATGTCGTCGCGCAGTTCCAGCAGGCAGTGTTTTCCCGAAACTGTGGGTTCAGAAAGAACCACATCGCATTCGGGAGCCCGGCCAACCACGATGCGGGGACGACGGAGAGGGATCGGAGAGCCGCCCCCCAATGGAATTAATTGTCCGAGCATCGTCACCGTTTCCTGAAACACACCGCCTGAACAGTCCGTACAATTCTATACGCAACTCAGATCATGGCATCCACTTTTTCAAATGAAACCGGGAATTTCCCTAAGTCCTAGTCAAAAACCAGGAACGGCGCCGTGCCAAGTCACGAAACAACGATTGTTCCTGGAGCGACAAAGATGACAGGCTGTCCTGCGGTCTGCTGCCGCAGACTGCGGTCGATAATGCGTAAGTCTTTGTGGCGTATTTTGTTCCGGTGAATCTGTTTGATGATTTGATTTGAAATCATTTGTCCCGGTCCACTGGAATGCCAGCGATTGGGCCTATTTTTCGCCGAAAGCCCACAGCGCTTCGTTGGTGCGGATATACAACCGGCCATTGGAAATGACGGGAGACGAAGTGGTTGAATCTTCCAGTTGGGTTTGCCAAACCTGCTCGAACTTTCGGCCCGCCTTCACGATCGTCACAGTTCCGTTGCGAGCCGTCAGGTAGATATTGCCGTTGGCAAACAAGGGGGATCCCCGGTTGTTATCCGACGGGCACACCCGTTGTTCGTACAGTTTGGCCCCGGTCTTGGCGTCGAGGCAAATCAGCACGCTATTTTCGCGGAACAGGTACACGAGATCATCGACAACCAGGGGCGACGGGACGTCGGGCGTGGGGGCAAACCGCCACAGCCGGAATTCGGATTCCGTGATATCCCCTTTTCCGCCCGGCCGAATGGCCACGAGGCGGCCCCCTTTGGCGCTGGGGGCGATAATGAGTCCAGGCACGGCGACCGGCGAAGAGACCAAACGCAGGGTGGGATCGTACTTATCGGGTTGGAGACCGCCGCAGCGCCACAGTTCGTGCCCATCTTCCAGGCTATGGGCGATCAGGTAATCGGCACCGTGCGTCAACAGGTAGGCCTCTTTTCCATCACGGTACAGCGTCGGCGAGGCATATGAATGTTCGTTTTCCGCATAGGCCTCGCTGGGGCGGGGTTGCTTCCAGATCTCTTTGCCGGTCGCCTTGTTCAGGCAGACGACCACCGCTTCCCGAGTCTTGGCATCGCCGTCTCCGTGAATTAATTGCAGAAACAACCGATCGCCATCCAACACCGGTGTCGAGGTCATTCCGAACTGAATATTGAACCGGCCATACCGATCCTGCAGGTCAAATTTCCAGATTTCTTTGCCGGCGAAATCGTAACAGCCCAGGATGCCGGTTCCCATGAAAACCCAGACGTGTTGACCATCGGTCACAGGTGAAGGCGACGCCGAATTTCCTTCGG
>JAFEBR010000849.1 GCA_018242565.1 Planctomycetota bacterium
GAGCACCCGACGTCTGGCGCAATATCTGGGTGTTTCCCGCGCTATGGTGCACCGTGTCTGGCGCAAGCACGGAATTGCCCCCCCGGTCCACAACGGCAGCCAGCCAACAAGCTGACCGTCTGGCGATCGTGATACGAGACAGCGACGTGCCCGGGACATGTGGGCACCTGCGTCTCCCCTTAATAACTGCAGGGCCTCGAACACGCAGGCTAAGAAGCTGGCTCAGCCAGAATCGGTTGCACGGGATCCGAGCCAGATTCACTCGCGCCGCGTCCTACCGCGGGAATAATAACGGTCATGGTCGTCCCCTGGTCCACGACACTTTCCACTTCGATACGGCCGTTGTAAGCCGCGACAATCGACTGGCAGATAGCCAACCCCAGCCCCGTCCCGCGACTCGCACGATCGCGTTGGCGAGTCTTATCTCCTCGATAGAAGCGACTGAAGATGTGGGGCAGATCTTCTTTGGGAATACCCGATCCTGTGTCGCGCACTGAAAGACGTACCGTTTGATCGCTCGTTTCGCGCCACAATCGCAGGGCCACAATTCCACCGGCTCGGGTAAACTTGATCGCATTGTCTACCAGGTTATTGACGACCTGCCGTAACCGGGACGCATCTCCCAGGACACGGCAACGATCAAGCTGCACAATCTGCAGATCAATCGCGGCCGACTCGGCGACCCCCAGAAACATGTCGTAAGTCTTACGCACTACGGAATCGATCTGCACCGGTTCCTGGGCCAGGGGTGTGCGACCTGCATCGGTTTCCGCGAGAATCAACAACTGATTGACTAATGCTCGCAATCCATCACATTCATCGAGAATTTCGCCCAGCAATTCGCGGTACTCTTCGGGCGTGCGATCAGCATTGAGTGCCACCTCCAGGGAATTCTGAATCGCGGCTAGGGGCGAACGCAGTTCGTGTGCTGCATTCGAAGTGAATTCCCGGTTTTGCGCCAAATAATGAGCGATACGATCGAGAAACCCATTGATGGTTGCCGAGAGGCGGTCGAGTTCATCACGTGTCCCCCGCAGGGGCAACCGCTCGCTGAGACTGCTCGGGTGGAGCCGGCCGGTCGTGTCAATGATCTGGGCAATGGGACGTGTCGCGCGACCCGCCAGCCAGTAGCCCCCCAGCGGCGAGATGAGGAGTGTGATCGACCCCACGACCAGCAACAGGCGGGTCACCTGTTCGATGTCCTCTTCGAGCGGAGCAAACGAAGCCCCGACCCGCACCGTCCAGGAACGCATGCCGGGTTTGTCCAGCTGAAAATGGCGGACGTGATATTCGCCAGCCACGACCGGTTGTTTTCTCGATTCAAACAACTCCCAGGAGAGTTGCGGAGCGGGCGCATTGGGACTTGTGTAGATGCATTCTCGTGACTCGTCAAAGATGCGAATGTACAGGCCACGATGGGTATGGGTCTCGGCCTTGCGGTTGAGCGAATCCTTCACCGCATCGAGATTGGCCCCGGACAGTTCGATCAACTGGCGAATTTCAACGGTGTCTTCCTGCAGTTGAAAATCGGCTTCGCGCCAAAACTCGAATCGCAAACCCTCACGGGCCCCCCACAGCGTAAACAGCACAAACACCAAGACGACCGCCGTATTCCACAGCGTCAGCCGAAACCGGAGCGTACCGAAGACTTCTTTACGATGCGCGGAGGGCATAGCCCCGACCTCGTATCGTCTGAATCATGGAACGGTCAAAGCCTTTGTCCAACTTGCCGCGCAGCCGATTGATGTGCACTTCGATGACGTTGGTGGCCCCTTCCCAGTCCGATTCCCAGAGATGTTCACAGAGCATCTTGCGCGTGACGAGTTGCCCGGCATGGCGGATCATGAACTCCAGCAGGCTGAATTCGGTGGGCGTCAGGTCAATTTCGTGCCCGCCCCGCACCACTCGGCGGGTGGCCAGGTCGAGACTGAGGTCACCAGCCTGCACGGTCGGCGCTGGGCGCATACCCGATCGTCGGCAAACGGCTTCGATCCGCGCCATCAATTCCGGGAAGGCAAACGGCTTAACAAGATAGTCGTCGCCCCCCGCGCTGAGCCCGGCCACCCGCTCTTCGACCGACCCCAGAGCCGTCAACAGAACCACAGGCGTCCGAATGCCTTCAAGGCGGAGATCGCGGACGATATCCAGCCCCGACTTGCCGGGGAGCATCAGGTCGAGAATGATCGCGTCAAACTGCTGTGACTTGGCAAGTTCCCAGCCACGGTCGCCATCTTTCGCCCAGACACAATTATGGCCCGCTTCACGAAACCCCTGACGCAGTGCTTTGCCGATGACCGGTTCGTCCTCGACGATTAACAATTCCATTTTTGTCTCCGTGGCAACCTGAACTCATCCGTCAGCGCGAGTCCTGATGGCGTAGAATTGTAACGCGGGAATTGGCAAACCCCAAGCAGAAAGCCGGGCAATTACGAAATTGTAATTAACATCACCATAACAAGTTACGACAAATCACCACCCCCAGATCAGCCGAAAACCGATGTCCAGCCAGACCGATGGTTGTACAATTCCGCCGGTGCCGTTAGCATGACGGCCCGAACGGATACTAGGAACTTGGAGCCGACTTTTCCGGTCAAATAAAATGCGTAAAATCCTCGAAGATCTCGAACGCGAATTGCGAGTTGGTCAGTCGCTCGCATACACCGCGCTCGTGGAAACGCGAGGATCGACACCGCAAAAAGCCGGCGCCACGATGCTTGTTTATCCCGACGGCTCTCAATCGGGAACACTCGGTGGAGGGTGCGTTGAAGCCGAAGTCAAACGCCGCGCCTTGCGCCTGGTCGATTCTGGCCAGGCCGAGTTGATGACCTTTCAACTCGACGACAACTATGGCTGGGATGACGGGTTGATTTGCGGCGGTCGCATGAAAATGCTGATCGACCCGATTCGACCGGGCGATGACCTGACCTATTACGAAACGCTGAATCGGCACATCAGAGGGGGCTCTGCCTGTACCGAAGCGATCGTCATTGATGCTGAAAAAGCTGGTGGCGGAACCGAAGGTGATCGCTTTCTACTCGATGCCACGGGCACCATTCTGGCGACGCGGGCACGGTCCGCGGCGCCCACCTTGCTCGCATCAACCTTGCGACCGATCCAGCAGCGACCACGGCCTTATGTCGATCAGGGAATTTCGTTCATCCCGTTTCTGGAACGCTGCCGACTGCTGATTGTCGGCGCCGGCCATGTCGGACAGAAAGTCGCCGAACTGGCCACCCAGGTCGATTTCGACGTATGGGTCGTCGACGACCGCGAAGAATATGCGAACGACCGCCGATTTCCGTCGGCCAGTCGTCTGGTAGTGGGTTCGATCGACACGGCATTGTCGGGTCTGGAAATCGATAATCGGACGTATTGCCTGATCGTCACCCGGGGACACAACCACGACGAAGAAGCCCTGTACCATCTGGCGGAAACGCCGGCCGCGTACGTCGGGATGATTGGCAGTCGTCGCAAAATCAAACTGATTTTCAATGATTTGCTGGCTGAGGGGATTTCATCGCAGGCGCTGGAACGGGTCCATGCGCCACTGGGAGTTGATATTGGGTCACAAACGGTTGCCGAGATTTCGATCAGTATCGTCGCGGAATTGATCGCGCACCGAAATCTGGGTGGCATACCAGCGCAGTACCAGCGGCCGAGTCTGCTGGAAACCGCGCCGGGAGCCAAAACACAGGCGTAAGTAAAATCAGGATGATTTTCACGCCGACAGGCTGCGAACGGGGCATTTGATGTGTCGCAGCCATGTTGAACTGGTGGTACTGCACCAGTTCGAGTGGGGCAAAGCTGGGTCTTTGCGTCAGGAGTCTGGTTGGGTCCAGGCTGGGTAAAGGCTGGGGAAGCGCCCATCTACGGGCGGTGTCGTGAGCAGGCGATGTCGTCTGCTCCCAGAGGTCTGTCCTCTGAAGGATTTCAGTCCCTGTTACCCAAATATGGAGATTCAGCGATGAAACTGTTGTCATCGTGCGCACTCGGTGCGCTTACTTTGGCGAGTCTGTTCTGGCATGGTACCGCACAGGCCAACCCACCCCGCGGTCCCGAGGCTGTTGCCGATCCCGAGGTGTCCTCTGACATTGATCTCACAAGTTTCGAGATTAAACCCGAATCGCCGCAACTGCCCAGTGAGATTCTGGTCGTCACGCGGAAGATCGGCGACTTCGAATGGCACACCGATTACACGACCGCCTACCGGGAAGCCGAACGCGAGAAGAAAATGCTGTTCATTTTCTTTCGTGATGACGCGCACCCGCGCACAGCCAATTCGTACGAGAGCCAGGTTCTCGCCAGCAAAGAGCTGGCTGGCGATCTCAAAAAAGTCGTTCGCGTAGTTCTGCCGCTGTCCACCCGCCGCCCACAGCGAGATCCCTCCGAAACCGAACGCACGTTGATTACCCACGACTCCTTCAAACATATGCATGGTCGCGAGGGAATCGCCATGATCGATCTGACGGACCCGAAGTCGGAACACCAGGGACAAGTGGTCTCGGCCCACCCGTTTTCATCGGGCTACCACACGACAGTCCACGGCACGAAGCTCGTCTTGTCGCTTCCCAAAGGGAGTATTACGCAGCGTGCCCTGATCTTCGCCGTGCGGCAACACCCGGCGTCTCCGTTGAGCACGGCCAGCGGACAGTGCCATGGCTATCTCTGTAAAGCGGCGCGTGACTCATCGCAACTGATGGCCAGTTACGGATCGGTGGGACACCACGACTGGGGAACCCGTCAGGGAGACATCGCCGCCCGCACCGGTCGGTCGGCCATGGAAGTCGCCGCCATGTCGGGCAATCCCTCTCTGCTGGCCGCGGCTGCGGAAATTGTTGAGCAGTGGTACGGCTCTCCTTCGCACTGGGGTATCTTGAGCACCCCGGCCACGTTTTTCGGGTTTGATCTCGTGCGCGACGGTGCCGGTAACTGGTGGGGAACCGGAATCGTTGCGAACTGACTAAGAGAAGCATTTACAGGGAATTCGACGCGAC
>JAFEBR010000850.1 GCA_018242565.1 Planctomycetota bacterium
CAACACGGGGCTTTTTAATAGTAAGAAAGGAGAATGGCTTAACCGTTTGAATTTCCTGAATCGGAAACGACAGATTCTGACGGTCAACCGACAGAATCGGGCGGTGAACCGTCAAAAAGGGCTTGCGCTTTTGTCGGTTATGTGCCAGTGTCCTGTCTGTTAACTGACAAAAACAGGGGGCAAAAATGACGGATGAGCGCCAAATCGTTGAGGTTCCTTCCAACCAGATCTCCACAAAGCGGGGTTTCCCGGTTTACCGGACGAATCCCAGCGTTCCGACATCGAAGGGATTGCCGACGCGGAGCCGGCGGTTCGAGGTACCGGGGGGTAAGGCGGCAATGATCGTCGACAATTCCACCGGGGAAATCAAAGGCCTGGGGGGCATGGGTTTCTGGTGGGAAGAGGAAGTCGATACCACACGGTTCGTCAAGCTGTTCCTGGATGGCATCAAACAGGCCGCTGGCCTGTCGAAAACCGGAATTCAGGTTTTCGAACTGGTCTATCACCAGGTACGGGCGAACCCCGGAACCGATGAAATCAAATTGAATCAGTACGTTGCGAAGGATCATGGCATCAGCGACCGCAGTTATCAGCGCGGAGTCCGCGAACTGCTCGAAAAGGAATTCCTGTTCCGCAGTCCGAGCGACGGCGTGTTCTTCGTCAACATCCGGTTCATGTTCAACGGTGACCGGTTGGCGTTCGTGAAATCGTATCATCTGAAAGATGCGAACCGGCAGGCCGAGTTGCCACTGGCGGAAGTCCCTGTCCTTCCCGCTCCGCGGGAATGAGTCACGACAGATAACCGTTGGATTTCAGCCACGGTTCAATGGCTTGTTCCAAAATATCCTGGAGGGTATGGGGCTCGATCCCGTTGAGCTGCCGCTCCAGTGAGGCTCGCTTGAGGGCCGCCGAGAAGTCGGTCCGCAGTCGCGTGCTGAATTGCGACCGGTTAACCGTCGGTGTGGTTGGTGAGGTCGAAGTGGTCGGGGTCGTCTGGGCGACAGGAGCCGCCCCCCTCTCCTTCTCACCCCAGACGAAATCACGTTCCGCCTGGTCGCGAGCTGGGTCTGCGGGCTGGGTGCCTGGCCGGACGCCTTCGACTAATGAACGACGTTCCTTCATGTTCCTAGCTCCCGTCACGAGCCTGTCACTTGAGTGACAGGTGCTGCATGGTGCGGCCGGTAGGCTTCCGGCAGAATCTCCCGGAACAACTGCTCGACCTCGGCAGCCGCTTCGCTGGCCCGTGAGCCGAGCTGGCCGACCACAGACTGCTGCCCCGGTGCGTCGGCGTAAATCTGTCGGAGTGTCATGGCGGTCTCGGTCAGCGGCAGGTTTAAGGCGGTTGCCGCGTCCTTCATGTCCTTGGTCAAGCGATAGTTTTTGCCGACCATGCTCAGCACGATGACCGCTTTTGGTGCCCCGGCCCGGATGTCCTGGGCCTGGCGGAGCACCTCGGTCGCCTTGGCGAGCGCCCTCACTTCCAGCATGGACGCCTTGCACGGAACGACAGCGAAATCGGCACGGAGCAATAGAGCTCGGCTGGTTTCGGTATTGCTGCCGGGGCCGTCGGCGATGACAAAATCGGTTTCCTGCCCGAGGGTTGGCAGTTCATTGAGGATATCGTTGGGGTTGTCCAGGCGGACGGTCTTCACCTCGGGGATCGCCTCGCGGATCCACTCCGACGACGACTGCTGCGTATCGCAGTCGGCAAGCGTGACGCTGTGCCCCTGCTCGTGAAGCCAGGCCGCCAGGTGAACGGCGAGTGTCGATTTGCCGACACCGCCTTTACTGTTTGCGATCGCGATAATCATTTGGCGACGCTAACACGATTTCATGCAGGCTGGCAAGCACTATTTCAAGCTGGCTGTCTGGCAAGCTGGATGGCTGGCAGGATGACATGAAAGAAAGACAGCTTGTAAGCATGGCAGCAAGCAAGGATGAAAGACGGACAGACATCAAGCTGGATGGCAAGTCAGCAAGCCAGCATGACAGCAAGAAAGAAAGCCTGACGGATTGCAGGCCTTCATGCTTTCTCGTAACACGGCTGGCAAGCAAACGGGTCCTAAGCTCCGCTTAGGGAAGACGTCTGACGCACCAGCGACGAAACGGCCGGTCAGTAAAACTGCAAAGCCAAGTCCGCCCGGATGGCGGGCTTACCACAAAAATGGGGGAGCGTGAGGGGGCGAATAGCCCCCTCTTCGCTGAAGCAGGAAGCTTCAGCGCTTTCGGCAAGTGTCGGCCGGCTGCTGGCTGTTAGGGGGAAGGGCGTCCGTAGGTTACGGCACCAGGGGGCGTAACACTGGCGATGCCGTCCGCCGAGTTGCCCGGCCTCGGCAGATTCGAGTTTTATTCCTTGCGATTACGGTCTTGCTTCGCCAGTTCCTCCTCGTAGTACCGGTAGGCCCGGCGGCGAGTTGCCTCCATATCGGGTGGCCCACCTTCTTCAACGGCTTGGTCGATGAAGGCTGCCCAGGCACAACCGTGGAACAGGCTGTCGAGAATATCGTCGAGGGAATCGCCGGTCATAGCGGTGATTCTCCGTTGTCCGTCATGGGGATACGGACTTCGACGACGGCGTTCTCCGGTGCCGGATCTCGGCTCAGGAGGTAACCCACACGGTTGACCATATAATGGCCGTTAATGACGAACATGTCGCCGTCGTCGCCATCGACGACGGTCCAGACCTTCCGGGGATTATACCGCCGGACGTGTTCAAACTCTGGCCCGATGGTTTCGAAGAGGCAACCGGGTCCGTTATCGAAAGCCCACGTCGCCATCGAATTGATGCGGTTGGGCACGAGAGGGAAGCGGGCCGCGAATTCGTCCTCGGTGAGTTTCAGGACGGTGTCGGTCATGGTAGTTCTCCTTGTGGTTCAATTGGTTGAAATTGAATGGTCGGCATGGGCGGCTCCTAAAACAGCGACGGCTGACGAATCCGGGTTTCGACCTGGCTCCGCAGTTCGGCCAATTCGTCATGGACACTTTGTGGTTCCTGTGGGAACGGTTTGTGCCATCGTCGCAGCAGTTCTTCAAGCCCCGCGTTCACCGCCTCGGCAACGGTCGCGTAGCCGGGATCCTTGATGTTCGCCGGGCCGCAGAACCCACCGTAGCTGTAAAACAGATGGGGGTATTGCCGGTAAAGGCCGTCTTCGCAGAATGCGACGTTTACACCGGCATAGCTCCGGCCATGCCGGGCGACGATTTCCTTGTGGGAGGTTTTCAGTGCGCCCCATTCATTTGGAATGCTGATATCCATAGGCACCCCCTCACGGCCGAACAAACAGCATGCACACATCGTGCAGGCCGGGGATGAAGGATGAGCGGTAGACCTTCTTGCCGGACGATGCCCCGTGGCTGAAGCGAATGATGTCGGTCCCGTGCTGTTTGAGGCCGCACTCGAAGGCCAGCCGCTTCGTGTGGTAGACCAGCGGCACGAATCCCGCTTGCCGGTCGCTGTAGTCTCCCATCAAGATGGCGACAATGCCGCCGGGACGGACGGCGTCAGTACAGTTGGCAATAAGCAGCCGATATCGGTCGAGAAACGCCGCCAGCGTCGGGGCTTGCGACAGGTCGAGCGGATGGTCGGAATAGACTTTCTGCCGCCAGTACGGCGGATGTATCCAGCAGAAATCAAAGCAGTTTCTGGGAACTCCGACCGGGTTGCAGGCGTCGGCACCGGACTTCAGGTCGCCCGACCAGCAGTAGAGGCCAAGTTCAAGACAGACATCCCGGCAGGTGCCGCTGCCGGTCATGGGGTCATAGACCGAATAGCTCCCGAAATACTTCAGCAAGTCCTTGATTAAATTTCCGCCGCAGTTGCCGGGGTACTTGCGGTCGCCATAGTCACCGGCCCGGCTGAAATGGTACAGCGAGGTCAAGTGCGGCACGGGACTCGCGTTACGCGGTGCTCGGGGGAGCTTGGCGTACACCGGCCGGTCGTTGTCCGGCACTGCCGGTGGGAACTTCCGGCCAATGCGGGCGGCATAGAACGGATTGATGGTGGCGGTTTGTGTGGCAGTCATGGGAGTCTCCTTTCGTCATGTTGTTCATCGTTGAGTTCGTGGATGTAGTGGCGGCACGCTTGGGCCAGGGCGAGGAAGAAATCCTGCCCGGTTGCATCGCACCAATGCATGGAGTCGGCGAGGAAATCGACAAGGTTGGTGAAGGCTTCGCCGTCTAACCAAGTGTCTTCGGAATAGCCGACGAGCGCTTTCCAGGCGCGGTCGGCCCGTTGCCGGTTGGGAGTCTTGTCGTCGGGTTTGATCATGGCTGCCTCCGCTCGGCGAGATAACCGCCGTGGGCTGTCCAACGGAAGTCGGCGGTATCGACGATGACGACACCGGCATCGCCGGGGCTCTCGTCACGAATCCGGAGCGGGTCACGTACCTTAGTCAGAGTCAGAGAATTCGACCGAATTCCCAAGCTGAGATTGCCGCTGATCCGCTCATGGCAGAGGCCGACGAACCTGGCGGCGGCATAATGGGCGTCGGAATAGCGCCCGGCCATTCGGGTTTTGAGGTCGTCCAGCCACGTGGGCACGCGGTCGCCATGCCAGTGCAGATAGACGGTCGGTGAGACATCGGTGGCATCGAAGAAGATGACGCAAGCACGGTCGCCCATGACGTTACTCCTTCTCGCTTTCCGGTTCGGGGAAGAGCTCGTCGGCAACCAATTCAATCAGCAACCAGTTGAATCCGATTTCACAGTCGTGCACTTTTCGGCATTCCTTGAGCACTTCCCATGACTGAGCTTCCGTCAGGTCGGGGCGGACGGATTGCACGTCTTCGACCGACCAGATGACGGCGACTTGTTTCCGGCGGATCAACAACTCGTAAAGGTCGATTTCATACGGGACTTCATCCGGTTGTTCCTGCCGGATGGCGTTCCGCAGGGCAGGTTCATAATCGTCGCCCCGCCATGAGTTCGAGCCGAAGGCAATGTCGCCACTGGCAAGTTTCGTGACGTCGAGCACGGCACAATGGGCTTCCTGGTCGAAAACAATCCCGAGCTTGGGATTGGTTTCGGTGCCGTCTTCGGTGAAGACCAGGGCGTGGAAGGGAGCGCCACAGATGCCGTTGCGATGATAGGCTTTGGCAATGATGGTGATCGGTTTCATGGTCGCCTCCGTTAGTTTGGGTTGCGAAGGCGGAATTCGGCGAACTCGCGTTCGAGGTCGCTGAGATCCATGTCGAAGTCGGGATCGCAGCCCGGCGGGAATTGCTCGAAGCGGGTGAGCAGGTCGTGCATCGAGCTCTGGGATGATGTGAAATCAAGGGGTTGCATGGTCGAATCCTTTCGGTTGGCGGGCGGGGACGCGGCCCCGCCCACGGGGTTTGTTACTTTTTGTCGTTGGCGGTACGGAGTTGGATGCTGCCGTCGAGCGGGACGAAATCGAGCTGAATGTTGAAGCCCTTGCCGTCCTTGTGCTGCCAGGCCGCCCCAACTTTCGTCCAGAATCCCTTGTCCCCTTTGCCGTCCCGGACGTGGTAGGCGTAGTGCGTGGGGCTCTTCGACGTGGTGGTTTTGGTTTCGGAGTCGTCTGACATGGTTCGTACTCCTTTTTGGGTTTCAGCCCCGCACCCTGCGGGACTTCACGGCACGCCAAAAGAATCCGCCGCACGCGGGGCGACGCCTCTTTGCGGAGCGTACCCCGCACAGCGGAAAATTGGGGGAGACCCGTAGGGGGGAACCGATTTTCTGCTTGCGGGGACCGTCGGTGGATTCACAGTGCCCGTGAATAAGTCCCAGATGCGGGCGCAATTCCCAAGGAGAGAGAACGGCCGACTCGACATGAACAGAAACCATCGCCACGGCGAGCCACCAAGCGCATCGACAGGTTATCGGTACGGCGGGGTAACAATGGGATTCCAGTCAAGGAACGGACTGACGGCACAGGTCGGCAGGATTCCCAATCGAGTTCAGTGCCTTGCCGCATGACGGCGCACGCGACGCACGACAGACTGAAGTCACCCGCGGACCGGGGCCACGAACCGACCGACAGAAATGGATTGCGCGAATGGTTAAAACGTGTTAATCATTATGCACCGGCGATGAAACGACCGGGACACGTCGAGAAGCCAAGCGGAAGGGGACTCCTGATGTTGAATGCCGATCTGGAAAACTCAATCAGCGAGTTGCCCGCTCAGGTGACCGCTGACACGCCAGTTGCCGATCCGGGACCAGACCGGTCCGTGGCGGTATCGCCAACGGTCGGCATGCCAGTCATCGCGGAAGCCTCGAAGTCCGTCGATCCGCAAACGTCGTCCCAGGGGACCGAGTCGCATTCGCCGGAGCCGGGTTTCGAAGAAACGATGTCGTTCCTGCTCTGGGATCACCTGCGCTCGAAGCTACGCCAGAATCGACAGAAAGAAGGTGCCCAATCGATTCCGGAACACAAGCCAACCGTCGCCACCGAGGCGGATCCGAAAAAAGAAGTTAGGTCTCCTGCCATGCCGTTAGAGCAAATCGTCGGTCCGCAAATTCCGGAACGCGCGGGTGGCAATCGTCTGATAACGAGCCAGTTGTTTGGACCAGACTCGATCACGGCCCGTCTGAACCGTGGGCAATCGTCTGGCGATCAAACGCATCCACTCGCGACAAGCTTCGCGGCCAAGGTGAAAAAAATGGGTGACATCCTCCTCGGCGGCGGCGGTCGCGATCGGTAGACCGCGAGTATGGCCGTGTATCTCAAATCGACAGCGATTACGACTCTGACCCGACAACAGCGACCAATTCGCGACACTGGGCGACAGTTAACGACCTTGGGCGACGTTAACGAATTGGCAAGCCGGATGCGGATATAATGCGGCATGTTACGCATCACGCAGAATCAGCATGCGGCCGGCGCGATGAGTTACTACAGCACGGCCGATTATTACAGCGAAGGGCAGGAACTCACCGGCTACTGGCGGGGCGAGGCGGCACGCCGGCTCGGCCTGACGGGTGAAATCCGCAAAGCGGATTGGGACGCCCTCTGCCAGAACGAGCACCCGCAGACGCATAACCAACTGACGCCGCGCACGAAATCGAACCGCACGGTGGGCTATGATTTCAACTTCCATGTCCCCAAAAGCGTCTCTCTCTTATATGCAGCGACGAAGGACGAGCGGCTGCTGGAAGCGTTCCGCGATTCCGTGCAGGCGACGATGGAAGTCATCGAATCCGAAATGCGAACCCGTGTGCGGCTCCAAGGCAAAAACGAGGATCGCATCACCGGCAACGCGGCCTGGGGGGAGTTCGTCCACTTGACATCGCGGCCGGTCGGTGGCATTCCCGACCCGCATCTGCACGCACACTGCTTTGTCTTCTCAGCGACGTTCGATAAGCAGGAAGAACGCTGGAAGGCAGGCCAGTTCCGCGAGCTGAAACGTGATGCCGGGTATTTCGAGGCGCTGTTCCATGCCCGGTTAGCCGATCGGCTGTCGCGACTCGGTTTGCCGATCACCCGGACGAAGAAGAGTTGGGAACTGGCGGGTATCAACCGGGAATTCATCGAGAAATTCTCGCGGCGGACAACGGAAATCACGGAAGAAATCAAGGAGAAAGAACAAGAGAAGGGTCCGCTGTCCGTTGAGGAAAAAGCCGAAATTGGAGCCCGCACCCGGAGTCGCAAACAGAAAGACTTGCCATTTTCCGAATTGCAATCAACCTGGCGATCGTGGATGACGGGTGAGGAACGCGATGCCCTAGTCGACTTAGAGCGAAAGCTCGGCGGCGAAGCCGAGCCGCGTGACGAGGGGGCGGCAGGCAAAGCGTTGGACCATGCCATCAGCCATGCGTTTGAGCGCAAGTCGGTCGTTCCCGAACGGCAGGTCCTGGCTCATGCCCTTCGCCAGGGTGTCGGGCAGGCGAGTGTCGAGGAGGTGCTCCGCGAGGCAGCCGCCAGCGATCTCATCGTCGGCGACCGGGACGGTCGGCGGATGGCGACCACCCGTAATGTGCTACTTGAAGAAGTGAAGGTCGTGAATTTCGCCCGGAGCGGGCGCGGGGTCTGCGATCGGTTCGCGGCCCCCGACCGGCCATTCGAACGCCATTGGTTGAACGACGATCAGAAACAGGCCGTCCGGCATGTTTTGGGCTCGCGGGACCGCGTGACGGTCGTCCGTGGCGCAGCCGGGGTCGGCAAAACCACCTTGATGCAGGAAGTGGTGGCGGCGATTGAGCAGGAGGGCACCAAGGTTTATGCCTTCGCCCCCTCGGCCGCTGCCAGCCGCGGTGTCCTCCGTAGTGAAGGGTTCGCCGCCGATACGGTCGCCCGCCTGCTCGTGGATGAGAAACTTCAAGCAGAAATGGCTGGGCAATTGATTTGGGTGGACGAAGCGGGGCTGATGGGCACCCGCACGATGGCCCAAGTGTTTGATTTGGCGGAAAAACTCGACGCCAGGGTGCTGCTCACCGGCGATCGCCGGCAGCACGGCTCGGTCGAGCGGGGGGCGGCCTTGCGGCTCCTCGAAGAGGAAGCCGGCCTGAAACCGGCCGAGGTGAAACAGATTCAGCGGCAACAGGGCGAGTATAAGGAAGCGGTTAAGGCGTTAAGCGAGGGGCGGGCCGGGGAGGGATTCGACCGGCTCGACAAGCTCGGTTGGGTGAAGGAAGTCCCGGAAGACGACCGTTATCAAGTGCTGGCCTCGGACTATGTTTCCGCCGTCGCCTCCGGCAAGACGGCCCTCGTGGTGTCCCCGACGCATGCTGAAGCGCAGCGGATCGACCACCATATCCGTGAGGAACTCCGGCAGGCCAACGTTCTCGGTACGGACGAGCGGACTTTTACCGTCTTGCAAAATTCGTTCATGACTGAAGCCGAGCGGAGCGACAAACTGAATTACCACTACGGCGACGTGCTCCAGTATCACCAGAACGCCAAGGGGCATGTGCGGGGCGACCGACTCGCCGTTGCGCCCGGCGTAAACCTGCCCGTCGATCAGGCGGCACGATTCCAGGTGTTCAGAACCAAAGAGTTAAAGCTCGCGCCGGGGGATGTCATTCGGATCACCCACAACGGCAAGACGGCCGACGACCAGCACCGACTCGACAACGGGGCGTTGTACCGCATCAAGAATTTCGATCAAGAGGGCAACATTGTGTTGCACAACGGTTGGTTGGTCGCCAAGGATTTCGGTCACGTCGACCACGGCTATGTGGTAACTTCGCATTCCTCTCAAGGGCGGACCGTCGACCAGGTGTTTATCGGCCAGTCGTCGGCATCGTTTCCGGCGACATCGAGAGAGCAGTTTTACGTTTCGTGTTCGCGGGCACGCGACCGCGTGACCGTGTACACCGACGACCGCGAGTCGCTGCGTGCGCGCATTGAACGGGGTGACGACCGGCTGACCGCCACCGAGTTCGTCAATGGGCCTGTGCATCGCCAGATGGTTGCCAACCGGCAACGGCCGGAACGATCGCTAACCAGGGTACGGGAGCGGGAGGAACGAACTTATGAATAGCCCGAACGCCATTGATCGCTACATGAAGCCGAAGCCCAACGGCGAAGCACAACTGGCGGACGACTCTGAAGAAACCGACGACCTGGGAGCGTTCGGCTGGCTCCGCGGCATGCGGGAACGGGCGGTCATGCTCGAATTGCGGCACAAAGACGGAACCGTAACGGCCTTGGCCTATGCCTGGCTGGAGCGGGTCGACTTTGATCCCTCGGAAGGACTGACGCTGAAATTCTCAGGGACAAAGGTGAAGATCACCGGCCGCAACCTGAACGGTGAGCGACGCCCCAATGTCCGTATGCTGGCCGGCATCCTGCGGCACCGTGTGCCGTGGGTGCAGGAAGCGAGCGGATCCCAGTTGCTGGAGGCGGGGATGGAGGCGGTGGTGGTCGAGCAGATTAAGATCGAATGAGGTCGGATCGTTTGACGAAGGCTGACAACTTAAGGACAATTCGAATCCAGCGCGATTTGCATTTTGATTTTTCTTTCGGATTCGGCGTGGGTGCGAGCTAACGTGGTCAAATTCAATTTCTGTAATAGGTGCATATATGCTCGTATCGTGGGGAGAGAAACTTTACGGTAAAGTCGATCAGGTTCCTGGATATTTCTACATTTCGACGAAATGGTTTTATATATGCGAGGTTCCGCTCATCCCTCGCCAAAGTTATGTAGTACGCGAGGGGACCGAAGTTGACCCAACAATATTTTCGTCGGGGCATTTCAATGGGGTACCGATTCCACTCAGCGGTAAGTCCGTGTTTTTCACACTCTTGCGGCTTCCGATTATGTTTTTCGTTGCCTTATTTTCCGCAATCGCGTCGGTCTGCTTGTTGGTCTACGTTAATAAAAAGGACGGGGAAAGTTGGTTTGGATTCATCTTCTCGATATGTGCAATCATTCTTTTTTTGTCAATGTACGGATTCACTCGCTGGTTAAGTCGCGCTTCCAAAAAACGGATTCGAGCATTATTCGACAGATTCGAAAACAACGCAGAAGTGAGAGCAATTGTTTGTGCTTACATTGCTGAACAGATTGACGAATTCGTTTAGAACCCGTTCGATCCGCTTCGCGCTTAAGAGGAAAGCACCACTCTTTGACCGAGCCAAGCAGCGGCGGCAGCCAATTGTCGAAGTGTTATGCATGTGAAGCCGCCGCTATTCCTCTGCGGTCGACTCGAAATCGTAGGGGTTGATCTAATCAGGCGAGAGCTCGAACGAATTACACGAATGGTGATGCGTCGGCGACATAGACCGACGCATGTTCAAACAGCATCTGCTGTTCGGTTTGTTTCCTGGCGATGTTCGAAACTAACGTGTGTCATCCCTGCCGGATTGCCCGGAGCGGAAGGGCCTCTCCCCAAAAAACACAGCGGCGAAGCCGTCCGTATTCGTTACGGTCGCGCGTCGCTGCCTGCCGGTCTCAAACTGCCGTCTTCGTCCGTCGCGGTTAGGGCTCGATGGTGGGGTTCCCTGACTGCGACGGACGAAGACGGCTTTGGAGTAAGCCGCGCCCGCTGGAAATTGTCACGTGAGGGATCACAGCGGATAGCCCGGAGCGGAGCGATAGCGAGCACCGGACTTGCAGCGAAGAGCCCGACCCGCCAGGGGCACGCAAAAACTGTAAACGATTGTTTGCGCAAATGACTCGCTTTCCGCAAGTTCTGCCCCAAAATCAGCCCATCTTTACGCTCCGTTAACACCTCGGTAAACAACTATTAACTTCTTCCGGTGTACAATCACCAATCAGAAGGGCTTGGGCCAAATCATTCCTTGGAAACATCGCCACTTCGCACACGAAAGGCCGCAACATGTTGCACATCGAATGCTGACGTATGGCAAAAAAAATCCCCCCTTCCTGGCGGCAACGCTCTCTTTTGTTCCCCACCGGCGAACCCGAGAAAACGACCGAACGAAACCAGGCAACCTCCCCCGAACCGAACGGAGTCCCCGATGCAGTACAAAACGATCGTCCTGAACCTGCTCCGGCAGCGACCGGAATATTACGCCCAACTGGCGAGCCAGCGGAAAGCCCTGGCCACAGTGAACCAACTCGCGATCGAACTGAAAACCAGCCATCAAGCCTGGCAGGAGGAACGACAACAAGCGCAACCGGAGAGC